>NZ_JASKLM010000020.1:0-31860 GCF_030153625.1 Pyrococcus sp.
GTATAGAATGCTCTCAGCCTTCATTTCTCTCCCTTCTTTTTCTGAAAAATTATCAGAAACTTAAACCTAACGCCCTACCGCTTATCCTAACAGTATCGACTATAAGCTCTTTACCTATTAAAAGAGCTGTAACTGACGTTAACTCTAATCCTGCAGGAGCGTCGATAAGTATGAAGTCCCCCATTTGACTTATCTCTCTAATTAATTCACGAAGTCTTTCAGGTCTTGCTTTCTTTACTTTTTCTAAACTTAAACCACCTGGGATAACTTTAACTCCTGCAGGTCCTTCATAGATGGCATCTTTCAGCTCTGCCTCCCCTGCTAAGACATCGTGTAAAGTTATTGGTATATCTTCCATTCCTAGGATAAGGCTTAAGTTTGCCATTGTTATGTCTGCATCTATTAGAATGACATCTTTTCCGAATTGAGCTAGGGCTACTCCTATATTAGCTACCGTTGTTGTTTTACCGGTTCCTCCTTTTCCAGAAGCAAAGACTATTGATCTACCTTCCAACGTTTGTCCCTCCATCATGGATGTATACAACTTGCCTATTTTGGTATTACCATAGCATATTAAATACTTTTCTCCTTTTTTCTGGCTTGGCTTCATAAGGGATTACTTGAACCTACTATTCACCAGAAAGCTTTTGGACTTTTAGCTTTTTGAACTTTGAACAAAAATATGTAATGTTGAGAGCCGTTTCTTAACTCTCTGTAAAGAAGCGTATCCTTGAAAGTGCTGATTTTGAATTTTAGGAGCTAAGTTATGTAAACCAAAAACATATAAGGAATTGTTTGATGGGTTATCTTTAGGGTAATGTATATGGAGGAGAAGAAAAAGAAAAAACCAATTGATGAGCTACCTTGGCAAGAATATGATATAGAGGAATTTAGGCAACGCTTCCCTGCTCTTGCTCGTGAATTAGAAGAGGGTAGGGAGATAGAGATTACTGGAATTAGGTTGGATGAGTACCAAGTCTTGGAGGAGGAAGAAGAGGAAGGAAAAATAGACTTTTCAGGGTATAACCCTACAATAATTGACTTTTTGAGGAGATGCGATACTGACGAGCAGGCTCTTGAGATAATTAATTGGATGGAAGAGCATGGGGAAATAACTCCAGAAATGGCTAAAGAATTAAGGGTGACCTTAGTTCATAAAGGAGTTAGGGCGTTTGGGCCGAAAAAGAGTGGGGATGGTATGAAAGACATGGAAAACACTAGGGTTATAGGTTTTCAATAACTTGCAGAACCATACCCTCTATCTTTATGGGCTCAAGCCTTCTTGCAAGAACGATAGCTTTGTCGAGTCTACTTTCACTTTCTGCATGTATTGTGAATAGTGGGTCTCCCTCTTTTACCTTATCTCCTACTTTTACGTGAAGTCTAATTCCAGCCCCTTTATCTTCTGGGGCTCCAGCTTCTCTTGCTATCGCAGTAATTCCTTTGTTGTCGATTGCAGTGACGTAACCATTAGTCTGGGCATGAATTGTATATGTTTTGTCTCCTATCGGAATGTCTTCTGGCTTTATATTTGGATCTCCTCCCTGCTCTTCTATAATCTCTCTCATCTTTTGATATGCTTTTCCTTTCTCTAGAATTTCCCTCGCAATTATCTTCCCCTTCCCTTTTGGAGCAGCTCCACCCATCTCTAAAAGTAACCCTGCCAATCCTATGGCCTTTTCTACTAAGCTTCCAGGGCCTTTACCTGTCATAAGTGTTTCGAGAGCCTCTTTAGCCTCTAAAGCTGGGCCGACTGTATAGCCTATGGGCTGGCCTCCATAGGTAATTGCAACCTCAACATATTGTCCTAGCCTCTTTCCTAACTCTATGAAATCTCTTGCAAGAGACCTAGCCTCTTCCACACTCTCCACCTTTGCTCCCTTTCCTGTGGGAATGTCAATGAGTATGTATTGACTTCCGATGGCATACTTTTTGGCCATTATACTGGCAAGCATTAGACCTCGTGGATCCAAACTTAACCTTCTTTCTACGTGTATCATCAAGTCATCTGCTGGGGCTAAATTTAGAGCACCTCCCCAAACTAGGCAGGCCCCAATTTTTTCCACTATTCTCTTTATTTCTTCAAGAGTCAGCGTAACATTCGTTAAAACTTCCACTACATCGGCTGTTCCTGCTGCACTTGTAATTGCTCTTGAACTTGTCTTGGGGATTGTTAGGCCTGCAGCCGCTACTATGGGGACGACTATAACATTAGTTTTGTTCCCAGGTACGCCCCCAATGCTGTGAATATCCATTATTGGCTTTCTTTCTATGTCCAGCATATCTCCAGTTTCTGCCATTGCAATCGTTAGAGCAGCAATTTCTTCCATATCAAGGCCATTTATTTCTATTGTACTAACAAACGCGCTAATTTCAGTGTTTCTAAGTTTTCTATCGACGATATCCCTTACTATTGTCTCAATTTCTACTTTTTTCAGTTTTTCTCCTCTCATCTTTTTCTTTATGTATTTAACACTTTCAGGAGTTCCCGCAGGGATTAGGGAAACGATTTCTCCGCTTGAAAATTGATAAATTGAGAGAACATCTTTTGATATTCCAATTTCTCCCTTTTCAACAATGTTTCCTATAAAAGCACTTCCATAAATGGATCTCTTCCCACTTTCAATCTTCACAAGATCAGTTGGATGGATTCTCCATTGTTTTGCGTCTTCTGGATTTATAAAAATGGCAAGATTTCCTGCTTCTATATCTAAAATTTTAATTTTTCCCCTCAAGTAATTCACCCCCAAATTAGGATCTTATAAGGGCAATTAGGAATCTTATAATATCCTCAAGCCTAAACTTTCCCGTTTCCAGATCATATCTAGTTGAGACTGGAACTTCTGTAATTCTTGCGCCTTTTTTTGCTGCTTTAATTAAAACCTCTGTTTCTACCTCGTATCTATCGCTTGTGATTTCGGGAACAAATTCTCTTCTTATTGCTCTAAACCCACTTTGACTATCCTCAATTCTCTGCTTAGTCTTTAATCTAATTAAAGCTGTTGTTATAAAGTTGCTTAGCTTCCTGGGCAGAGGTCTTTTTCCAGCCTTAATGATCCTTTTCCCAATCACAAAATCTGCCTTATCCTTGATTATGGGTTCTAGAAGTTTTGATATCTCTTCTGGATCATGTTGACCGTCTGCATCCATAAAAACAATAATATCGCCACTTGCATGCTTAAGTCCCTCTCTGAGAGCAGCTCCTTTTCCCATATTTTTGTTTAACTTCACTACTTTGTCTGCATATCTTCTGGCTATTTCATAAGTGGCGTCAGAGCTACCATCGTCAATCACGATGACTTCATCAACAAAATCTGGTATTCTTGCTAAAACATTACCAATTCGTTTCTCTTCATTATATGCTGGAATTATTATGGACACCTTGTATTTTCCAAACATGGAAAAGAATTTAATTAATAGAGTATAAAGGTTTAGTGGTGAGGGCTAATGAAAATAAAATTAATGGGCGTTTTTGCTCACCTTGCAGGAGCTGAAGAAGTTGAAGTTCGTATTGCTGGAAAAAGACAAGTTGGAGAAGTTTTGAGGGAAGTGATTCCCAGGTTTGACGAAATTAGGGAAAAAATCATAATAATTAATGGAAAAATTGCCAGAGAGGACGCTGAAGTTTCAGATGATGATTTTGTAAAGATAATGCCTGTTCCGAGTGGGGGATAAATATGGATTTAGAAAGAGCACTTAACGCCTTTCATTCAATGAAACTTAGTCAATTAACTCCTCCTTGCTCTCAAATGCCTATAGTTGAGGAAAATTCTCCAATTGTTGATGTTCTAAAGCTATTAAGAACAAGACACCATGTTTGGGTTGTCAATAATAAAAGAGAAATGAAGTTAGTCGGGTTAATTCGATATCTCGATGTGATAGACATTTTTCTTCCTCCCAAGCAGGCAAGATTTGGTGCAGTAAGTTCAGTCTTTAAGTCAATCTTAGGTGGGGCCGAAAAAGCAGGAGACATAATGGAGAGAAATTTCCTAACGATAAATGAAGACGCAACAGTACTTGAAGCCCTTGAAAAAATGAAAAAGTATAAAGTCCAAATTTTAGCCTTAATTGACCAGGAAGGAAAACTTAAGGGAGAAATTAGCCTAAGGATCTTAATAAATGAATTTCTTAGACTAGTAAGGGTAGGTGGTGGGTAAATGGAAGCAACAGCATGGGTACTGTTTACACTAGGCATATCTCTTATTCTAGCTAAAATAGGAGATTCTCTACTTGAGAGATTTGAACTCCCAGGAGTGCTAGGAGAGTTATTAATGGGAATTATTCTTGGAAATTTGGTATATTTTGGAGTTGTTAGTAGTAAATATTTGCCTATAACAGCTGGCTCAAGTGAAGTTATAGACTTCATGGCAAAACTTGGAGTAGTGTTCTTGTTGTTTTTGGGAGCTCTTGATACGGATCTAACCTTAATAAGAAGAACTGGAGTAACAGCTGTTACATCCACTATTCTGGGAGTTTTCGTTCCATTGATTCTGGGATACCTGGGACTTAGGTGGTTGGGGTATGACAATAAAGAAGCATTTGCTGGAGGAGTACTTCTTACCGCCACAAGTATAGGATTAACGGTTAGGGTCATGATGGATCTAGGAGTTTTAAGGAGTGAAGTTGGTGCTGCATCATTAAGCGCTAGTGTTATTGATGATTTCCTAGGTATCGCTCTAATAATATTTGCCGTAGGTTCAGATTCACTCCTGAAACTTGGGATAAAAATCATTGTTTTTTTCTTAATTACAGGAGTTATTGGATGGTACTTTATTGACCACTATTTGAAATTTGCGGAAAAGCTTGGAGTTGAAAAAGGTGTCTTAGGACTAATCTTGGGAATGATGTTACTATTCTCAGCTCTGGCTGAAGAATGGTTTACAGCTGCAATTGAAGGAGCATTTATGATGGGGTTAATACTCTCTAAGACTGCTGAAGGTAAGAGACTTCTAGAGGAGGTAAGGAGCATTGGTTATGGATTACTTATTCCAATATTCTTTGTCCATACTGGAGCGATGCTAAACTTTAAGGTTTTTGAGAACATCGAAGCAATTAAGCTGGCTGTAGTTCTTAGTGTAATTGCAATAGTGGGTAAGGTAGCTGGAAGGGGCTTTGGAGCTTGGATAACTGCCTGGGGGAGGGGGAAAGCTTTTCTATTCACTAGGGAAAACTTTAGAATGTCCCTTCAAATGGGAATAGGATCCATTCCAAGAACTGAAGTTGCATTGATTAATCTAATGGTGGCTATCCATGGCGGTGCAATCTCTCCTGATGATGTTCCAAAGTTTATAGCGGCAACATTGATCTTTATAACAATTTCAGTTCTCATAACTCCCCCATTATTAAAGTGGGCGTTCCGAGAAGAGATCTTAGCACAGAAAAAGTTATTACTCGAAAATAGGAAGGAGAAAATAGAGAGTAAAAGGAGAAATACCCGATGATTGGAGATGGAGTGAGCTGACTTGGTGATGACCGACTTCCCACTGAGGGGCTCTGAAAATTTCCAACACTATAGCTCTATTATGTGCATTGATGTATGTAAAATTGTTTGTATTCTTCCTTTTTTCTTGAAGAAATTTAAGGAACACCTTTATATTTTTGAATTTTACATTCTTTGGGCCTAATCAAATGAACAAAAG
This sequence comes from Pyrococcus sp., assembly GCF_030153625.1. Taxonomy (NCBI): domain Archaea; kingdom Methanobacteriati; phylum Methanobacteriota; class Thermococci; order Thermococcales; family Thermococcaceae; genus Pyrococcus; species Pyrococcus sp. Next base: position 5,640 of record NZ_JASKLM010000020.1, read on the forward strand.
GATTTCCACTCCTATTTACCGAAAGCTTTATATAGACTATTGCCCAAAAATGTATCGCCAATCACCTAATTTGGAGGGATGAACATGGTTGAGCAAGACCCTTATGAAATTGCCGTTAAGCAGCTTGAAAGGGCTGCCCAATATATGGAAATAAGTGAAGAAGCTCTTGAGTTCTTAAAGAGGCCTCAAAGAATAGTTGAGGTCACGATTCCAGTTGAGATGGATGATGGGTCTGTGAAAGTTTTCACTGGCTTTAGAGTCCAACACAACTGGGCTAGGGGTCCTACTAAGGGTGGAATTAGATGGCATCCAGAAGAAACCCTTAGCACCGTTAAAGCTCTTGCAGCTTGGATGACCTGGAAGACCGCTGTTATGGATCTTCCATATGGTGGGGGTAAGGGTGGAATTATTGTAGATCCAAGGAAGCTCTCAGATAGGGAGAAGGAGAGACTTGCGAGAGGTTACATTAGGGCAATTTACGATGTCATTAGCCCATATGAAGACATTCCTGCCCCTGATGTTTATACAAACCCACAAATAATGGCATGGATGATGGATGAGTACGAGACGATAAGCAGGAGAAAGACACCAGCCTTTGGAATTATTACTGGAAAGCCTCTTAGCATTGGTGGATCACTTGGAAGAATTGAGGCAACTGCAAGGGGTGCAAGCTACACAATTAGAGAGGCCGCGAAGGTTCTTGGATGGGACACTCTCAAGGGCAAGACAATAGCAATCCAAGGTTATGGTAACGCAGGTTACTATCTTGCAAAGATCATGAGTGAAGACTTTGGAATGAAAGTTGTAGCTGTGAGTGACAGCAGGGGTGGAATATACAACCCCGATGGTCTTAACGCTGATGAGGTTCTCAAGTGGAAGCAAGAGCACGGAAGCGTTAAGGACTTCCCAGGAGCAACTAACATAACAAATGAAGAGCTACTCGAGCTTGAGGTTGATGTTCTCGCTCCAGCAGCTATAGAAGAAGTGATAACTAAGAAGAACGCAGACAATATTAAGGCTAAGATTGTCGCAGAAGTGGCAAACGGTCCAGTTACTCCAGAAGCTGATGAGATACTATTCGAGAAGGGAATCCTTCAGATCCCAGACTTCCTATGTAATGCTGGTGGAGTTACGGTGAGCTACTTCGAGTGGGTACAGAACATAACTGGTTACTACTGGACAATTGAAGAGGTTAGAGAGAGACTCGACAAGAAGATGACAAGGGCATTCTACGACGTCTACAACACAGCAAAGGAGAAGAACATACACATGAGAGATGCAGCTTACGTTGTCGCAGTTCAGAGAGTTTATAGAGCAATGCTTGATCGTGGATGGGTTAAGCACTGATTCCTCTACACTTTCTTTCTCTTCTTCTAAATTCTTCTTTATGAGGCATAACTTTATATATTCTTAGTGCTGATATTATACCTAGGTGGTTCGAAAAATGATTGATGAGAGAGACAAGATTATAATTGAAATGTTGGAAAAAGATGCAAGAACTCCCTTCACTGAAATTGCAAAGAAATTAGGCATTAGCGAGACTGCTGTGAGGAAAAGGGTCAAAGCTCTTGAAGAAAAGGGAATAATTGAGGGCTATACAATAAAAATCAACCCCAAGAAGTTGGGTTATTCTCTAATAACAATTACTGGAATCGACACAAAACCGGAAAAAATCTTTGAAGTTGCAGAAAAACTAAAGGAATATGACTTCGTTAAGGAGCTGTATCTCTCCAGCGGAGATCACATGATTATGGCCATCATATGGGCTAAGGACGGAGAAGATTTGGCGGAGATAGTTTCAAATAAAATTGGAAAAATTGAGGGAGTTACTAAAGTTTGTCCTGCTATAATATTGGAGAAGCTTAAGTAATGGCTCAGTTGCGAGGGTACTCCTCATCGTATTTTTCGGCTAGCGAAATTATCTTCATCGCCTATTTGCATTATAATTAAAAGGTTTAAAAATGCATTCTTTCTTATGTTATGATGGGGAGTTAAAATGGCCGTGTATGAAATAAATGGTATAAAGCCAAAAATTCACCCTACAGCTTACGTTGATGAGAATGCAGTAATCATTGGAGATGTTGTGCTGGAAGAAAAGACAAGTGTGTGGCCTTCAGCTGTGCTAAGAGGAGACGTTGAAAGGATATACGTTGGGAAATACTCAAACATTCAAGATAATGTGAGCATCCATACTTCTCATGGATATCCTACAGAGATAGGAGAATATGTTACAATAGGGCATAATGCAGTTGTTCATGGAGCAAAAATTGGAAACTATGTTATAATTGGGATGGGAGCAATAATCCTTGATGGTGCAAAGATTGGGAATCATGTAATTATTGGGGCTGGAGCTCTAGTGCCACCCAACAAGGAAATCCCAGATTACAGCTTGGTAATAGGAGTACCGGGCAAAGTAGTAAGGCAACTTAGCGAAGAAGAAATAGAGTGGACAAAAAAGAATGCGGAGATATATATGGAGCTTGCTGAAAAACATATAAAGGGGAGAAAAAGGATATGATTTACAGGATAATTTCTCATATACCTTCAATTTTTTTTAAACCTGCATATAACTTGTATGAGAGATACCTCTTGGAGAAAGTTAAGGCGGGAGTTATTCCAAAACACGTAGCCATAATTATGGATGGAAATAGAAGATGGGCTCGAAAAAGAGAGAAACCTCCTTGGTATGGACACTTTTTTTGGTTCAAAGAAGCTTGAGGAAATAGTCGAGTGGTGTCATGAGCTAGGGATAAGGATACTAACAGTTTACGCATTTTCAACGGAAAACTTCAAGAGATCAAAGGAGGAAGTTAATAGACTTATGAAACTCTTTGAAGAGAAATTTAGAGAGTTAGTTACCGATAAAAGAGTTCACGAATATGGAATTAGAGTAAATGTTATGGGCAGAAAGGATCTTCTTCCAAAGAACGTAAGAGAAGCTGCAGAAGAAGCAGAGAGAGTTACAAGGAAATACAACAATTACTTCTTAAACATTGCTTTGGCCTATGGGGGAAGAAGTGAAATTGTAGATGCAATAAAAGACATCGTTAATGATGTATTGGATGGAAAATTAAAGCCTGAAGACATAAATGAAGAAATTGTGAGGAAGTACTTGTATGTCCCTAATATGCCAGACCCAGACATTGTTATAAGAACTGGAGGGGAGGTAAGAATAAGCAATTTCTTGCTATACCAAATCGCATATAGTGAACTGTTTTTTGTCGATGTGTACTTTCCAGAATTCAGAAAAATAGACTTTTTAAGAATAATCAGAGAATTCCAAAAGAGAGAAAGAAGATTTGGACGTTAGTCTTTTTCTCCATTTTTGCAGCCACAGAATTCTGGAAATAACTCTTCTAAAAACTGCAAGACCCTCTCTTTTGGCAATTTAAACTGTCTTATTCTAATTAATCCCTTTTCTTGAGCCTCTTTAAGGAGCATCTCTGTTACTTCATTTGGGTACATCTCCTCGTAGACTATTTCCTTTATCCCTGCATTTATGAGTAATTTAAAACAAGTATCGCAGGGAAAATGAGTCACGTACAAAGTAGCTCCTTCCAGGCTTATTCCCTTTCTGGCAGCCATAGCTATAACGTTTTGCTCTGCATGAACTGCTCTATGACAATGTCCGTTGACCAATATACATCCCTTGTCTATACAGTGATCCATGCTTCTTGGAGCCCCATTGTATCCAGTGGCTAAAATATATCCGTCTTTTACTGCAACTGCTCCAACCCTTAACCTGGGACAGGTGGCCCTAAGTGAGACAAGTTTTGCTATGAGCATAAAGTATTCATCCTTTGTAGGTCGAATTTTTTTGAGTTTCTCGGCTTTCTCCTTGTCGAGAAATATTTCAATGCTCATGTTTAAGCGTAATCTACAGCAAATTAAAAATATTTTTCCTAAATCTCCAAGGTTCTGTACATATCAACTATTGCCATTATTTTTGCTATTCTTTCATCATAGCTAGGATGAGTGCTCACAAAAACCCAAGATGTCTTCTGTTCTTCTTTTCTTTTGACAGAGGGTCTAATTGTTGGTAGTGGCAATCTTCCATTAATAACTTCTTCATAATATTTTAGCTCTTCTAGGGCAGTTTTGAGGGCGTATGGAACTTCGACTATTCTTAGAGCAACATGATCAGCTTTAAATTCTCTACTCCTAAGGAACTTATTTAGAAGTAACACATAGGCAAGATAAGCCAAACCAGCTAAGAATCTTATACGTTCACTTTCTACAAGAGACATCGTTAGTATTGTTGTTCCACCCATAATGTATTTGTAGTATTTTGCCAGAGGGAATATCACAGTGTCTCCATTTTTCAAGTGCCCTATTTCATGAGCGGCAACTGCTAATACTTCATCTTCATTAAGAACATCTAACAAGCCTGCTGAGATTACTATGGAATTTTCGAAGGAATACGCTGTTGGAAGAGGATTGTCTTCAATATAAATGTTTGGCATTGATATCTTTGCACGATTTACCATTCTAGCTATTCCGTCATATAACCAAGGGATATCCTCCCATTGAATTTTTGAATACCTTTTTACAGGTAAATTAATTTTGAGTGAGATTTTATACATAAGAAACGTTAATAGGGCTGACAACATGGTAATAGATAACCCCTTAAGAACTCCAAATGCCATTAAATTTGTGACAATATGGAGCAAGATTACTCCCCCACAATAGTAGCATGTTCTTCACTTCTTGTTAATTTTTGAAAGATATGCGAATGTGGCTTCTCTAAAATTCATCATAAGAGATTCAAAAATCCTTTCAACAACTTTTCTTTCAAATTCTTCTCTTGTTGTTGTTATTGAGTAGACGTACCTAATTCCACCCTTTCCCTTTTCCATTCTCCTCTTTAGGAGGCCTCTTTCACACAACCTATTCATTAATATGCTCACAGTAGAACGTCTAATCTCGGGATACTTTGTTTTCATGTACTCGTAAACTTCTCCTGCCGTTGCTTCTTTAATTTCCCACATGTACTCCATGATTTCTGCTTCCATTGTAGGGAGAATTGATTTTATGCCTCTTTGATTTAGCTTAAATTCCACAGGTTCCATATTCATCCCTCACCTATAATTACCTTGTCACTTTTTTATTGTTTTCTGTCCTTTTTTAGCACTTCCTCAATTTCATCAAACTTAAATGTAATTTTTCTTGTTAACGTAGTTATCTCTCTTTCTAACCTATCTATCTCAAGATATAGCTTGAAGAGTAGCAGATAACTTCCTCCAATTCCCAGGACAAGAAGGGCATCAAGTCCTCTACCAAGCCCGAGTAAGTCTTTTATTTCCATGGATATCTTAACGGGTTCAAGGGCTATTATGAATAATATTCCGATAAAAAACAACCAAGTAACTAACTCAAAAATTTCGAAATGCTTCTTATAGTATTGATAAACAACAACTCCGGCCATCCAAATCAAAACTATTATGGCAATTAGCTGAATAGTATACATTTTACACACCTCCTCATTTCCTAAATATGTCAATAAACAAGTTAAATGCTATCTTTATACCTTCAAGTATATTTGTTCCTTTTTTCTTTGAATATTCTGTGTAGATTGCTTTTATAGGAACCTCTACAATTCTACATTTGTTTTTTGTAGCTTTCACTATTATTTCACTGGAAACTGCATATCTGTCACATGTAATTTTTACCTTTTCTGCACACCTTCTGGAAAATGCCCTAAGACCACTCTGCGTGTCAGAGACGTACTTTCCAGAAAATATTGCGGTGATTATATCGAGACCGATGTTCCCAATTTTCTTTACAAGTGGCATTTGAGAGATGTCCCCTTTTAACCTACTTCCTATTGCCAGTTCAGCTTTTCCTTCTACCACAGGTTTCATAACTTTTAAAGCGTCTTCGACAAGATGTTGACCATCAGCGTCGAAAGTTACAATAATTTTTGCTCCTTTCTTTATAGCATATTCTATTCCAGTTCCAAGGGCCCCTCCCAATCCTCTGTTGATTACATGAGTTAAAACACGCACTCCCTTACTCTTTGCAATCTCTTCCGTTCTATCTTCACTTCCGTCATTGACTACAATTATTCTCTCCCTGGGAAAAACTGTCAAAAGTTCGTCTAAGACTTTTCCTATAGTTTTTTCTTCGTTATATGCAGGGACAACTACGTAGGTACTTAAGAGGTTGGAGAGAATGTTTTCAAGCTCTCTAAAAGAATTTCCCTCATATCGAATTCCCTGAAATTCGATGAAATACTTTCCTATTTTTGGAAGATCTTCGTCTTTTCCGATTTTAATTCCTAATCGCTTCAAAAGGTTTATTATCTCTGGATCCTCCGAGAGTAATTGAACTTCTCTCAGGATCATGTCTTTCACCAAATGCCAAACCTTTATAAATCAGCCAATTTTTAAAGTTTTAGACGCGATAAAGAGGTTTAATGAGGTGAGAGTTATGACTTATCGTGACGCTCAACTTTATGAGTTAAAGAAAAAGATTGATGAGTTGAAAAAAATAAGAGGGAGAGGTACAGAGCTCATCTCTCTTTACATTCCAGCTGGATATGATCTAAGTAAAGTTATGCAACAACTTAGAGAGGAATATAGCACAGCTCAGAACATAAAATCAAAAACAACGAGGAAAAATGTGCTAGGGGCTCTCGAGAGGGCAATGCAACATCTCAAGCTTTACAAGCAAACACCAGAGAACGGGTTAGCTCTATTTGTTGGTAACGTGAGTGAAATGGAAGGAGTTACTGACATAAGGCTTTGGGCAATAATTCCTCCTGAACCGTTAAACGTGAGACTTTATCGATGTGATCAAACGTTTGTTACAGAACCTCTTGAAGAGATGTTGAGAGTAAAGGAGGCCTACGGATTAATAACAGTGGAAAAAAATGAATCCACAATAGGAATTCTAAGAGGAAAGAGAATAGAAGTTCTTGATGAATTAACTTCGAACGTCCCAGGAAAGACAAGGGCTGGAGGTCAGTCGGCTCGAAGATATGAGCGAATTAGAGAGCAAGAAACCCACGAGTTCATGAAGAGAATTGGAGAGCACGCAAATAGGATATTCCTCCCTCTGTTAGAAAGTGGGGAGTTAAAAGGAATAATTGTAGGGGGACCAGGCCCAACTAAAGAAGAGTTTGTAGAAGGAGATTATCTCCACCACGAGCTCAAAAAGAAAATAATTGGCGTTGTTGATATAAGCTACCACGGAGAATATGGATTGAGAGAATTAGTTGCAAAAGCTGCAGACATTTTGAGAGACCATGAAGTCATAAGAGAGAGAAATCTTGTTAATGAATTCCTAAAGCACATAGTAAAGGATACTGGCCTAGCTACCTACGGTGAGAGAGAAGTAAGAAAGGCCCTTGAGCTTGGAGCTGTGGATACGCTCCTTATTAGTGAAGGCTATGACAAAGTTAGGGTTCACGTCAAGTGTAACAACTGTGGATGGGAAGAGCTGAGGACAATGAGTGAAGAGGAGTACGAAGCATACAAAAAGAAAATACAGATATGTCCAAAGTGTAGAAGCCAGAATCTTACCTTTGAAAAGTGGGAAGTGGCTGAGGAGTTAATAAAAATTGCAGAGGAAGCTGGATCAAATGTTGAAATAATATCTCTTGATACTGAGGAAGGCCAGCAGTTTTATAGAGCTTTTGGAGGTCTTGGAGCAATCTTAAGATTTAAGATTCAAGGCATTTGAGATGGGAAGATCTTTAGGCTCGTAGTCTTGGAGCCTTCCCTCCAAGTATTCTTCGTATCCATGGAGATCTAGTAGGCCGTGGCCGCTTAAGTTGAACAAGATGACAATTTCTTTTCCTTCTTTTTTAGCCTCAATAGCTTTATCTATCGCAGCCTTTATTGCATGGGCACTTTCTGGAGCTGGAACAATACCTTCAAGCTTAGCAAATAACGCTGCAGCTTCAAAAACTTCTGTTTGATGGTAAGCTATTGGCTTAACGATTCCATTGTTAACGAGTACACTTAAAGTAGGTGCAACTCCGTGATATCTTAATCCTCCAGCATGTATGGGGGGAACATGGTATCTATGCCCAAGAGTATGCATCTTTAACTTAGGGGTTAGCTCTCCAGAATCCCCAAAATCGTAAGTGTAGACTCCTCTAGTCATTGAAGGAGCAGCTTTTGGCTCTACTGCTATAAATTCGTATTCATTGTCTCCGTCAAGGACTTCTTTTACAAAGGGATAAGCAAGACCGGCAAAGTTGCTTCCTCCACCAACACATCCTATTATAACATCGGGCTCCTCAAACTCTTCCATTTGCTGCTTTGCTTCAAGTCCAATTACCGTTTGATGCATTAGTACGTGGTTTAGAACACTTCCTAGGGAGTATCTTGCCTTTTCATCTTTTAGTACATCTTCTATTGCCTCACTAATTGCAATACCTAAGCTTCCTGGGTGGTTTGGATTTTCACTTAGGAATCTTTTTCCTATTTCAGTATTCTCGCTGGGACTTGGGAATACCTCTGCTCCATAAATCCTCATTAAAACTTTTCTATATGGCTTCTGCTCGTAACTTGCTCTTGCCATATATACTCTAACCTTAATGCCCATCAAGGCTCCAGCCAAGCTCAATGCAGTTCCCCATTGACCAGCTCCAGTTTCAGTAACTAGCCTCTCTATTCCTTCCTTCTTTGCATAATATGCCTGAGCTAAGGCAGTATTGATTTTGTGGCTTCCTGTAACTGTTGCTCCCTCAAACTTGAAGTAAATCCTTGCAGGAGTATTTAGGTATTTTTCGAGGTTTGTAGCTCTGAAAAGAGGTGTAGGCCTCCCTATTTTAGAATACATCTTTCTAACTTCTTCGGGAATTTTTATGTATCTCTTTGTGCTCATTTCCTGCTTAACTAGTTCTTTCGCAAATATCCTCTCCAACTTCTTGGGGTCTACGGGTTCATTTGTCTCTGGATCCAATGGGGGAGCTAAGGGTTCCGGTAAATCGGGGAGTATATTATACCATCTCCTAGGTATTCTACCGTCTGGAAGAACTACCTTCATCTAAACTCCCTCCTAGAATTGGAGGCATGCAGTTGAAACAAGTTCACGATTCTACCAAAAACGACCACCCATAGACATCAAGAAATAACCAAAAGGAGAGAAATAATAAAAGTTTGGATAGGTAGACCTATCTAGACACGATGTAAGAAACCCCTGCAGCAGCTAATGTCAAAACCTCCATAATTTTGTATGCATCCTCTACAGTGTTTGCGGTGAATCGAATTGTTTTTCCATCTATTCTTTCAACACCTGGGAGAAGATCTGCAACTTCTGCATATGCACTATTGAGGAATCTTATCTCAACGTCAACTGGAGTTTCTATTTTAAAGGCCCTTAACTCTTTGTTGTTTAACTTTTCAACAGCTCTCTTAATCCCTGCTTTTAGCTCTTTCTCTATTGCTTCCATAGAGGGGCTCAGGGCCGAATACCTCCCACTAGCCTTTTTGAGGGGGATAAACTCAGCCCAGGGGACGTATTTTAAATCTTCTTTTAACGCCTCATCTCCTGCAACAAGCCCTATTGGCACTCCCCACTCTCCGAGCACCATGGAATTTAAAAGGAACTCACTAACTTCAATGCCGCTAATGATTATCTTGTCAATTGTGGCTCCACTGTAGGTGTGGTCAAAGGTTGCAAAACTCGTCCCGGCTTTGGCATGGTAACCCAAGAAGATTGCAATATCTGAGCCTTTTCCAAATGCCACCATACTTAAAGGCCTGGGAAATCCTCTAACTATGGAAACATAACTTGGCATTTCCTCAGGTATTATATTCACCATAGGGCCGTGAGAATCTGCTATTACTATTTCCTCAAATCCTTCCTCGTGTAACTTTTCTGCAGCAATTTTTGCAATTTTTGTGGCGATTTTTCGGGCCTCATTATATAGGGCTCCCTTTACAAATAGATGCTCCCTACTAACGATGTAGGGAAGCCCCTCTAAATCTATAGATATGAAGGCCTTCATGATATTTCACCGAAATAAATTATCTCTGTCCATTTTTATGTTTATCTTAGCGTTAAGGCATCTTCTATAATCTTAGCGTGGTCAAAAGCCAGCTTTGCTTTTATTTTTTCAATTTCTTCAATTGGGATTAGGTGAACTTTCTTTGCATCATCTCCAGCCTTTGGTTCTCCCAGGCCAATGGCCAAAAACGCAACCGTTATTGTATGACCCCTGGGATCTCGATTGGGATCTGAATAAACTCCTACAACTCTCAACAACTTAACATCTAATCCAGTTTCTTCTTTTGCTTCTCTTATTGCTGCTTCTTCCACCTTCTCCCCATACTCAACAAAGCCTCCTGGGAGTGCCAAATATCCCTTGTATGGGTCGTTTTTCCTCTCTATGAGGACAATGTTGCCATTGTGAATAATCACTATGTCTACTGTAACTCCAATGCACTTGTGTGCCTCTACTTTAAGCCCATAATCTTTTGCTATTTTTTCAACTTCCTCTCTAAATTTTGAAATATCATATTCCTTTGGAGCCTTCACAAGGAGCACATACCTATCCATTTTAATCACCGCTCAGCCAAGTCCCTCCCAATCATCAAATCAGCCAATCGAGGCTTCATCATTGCTCCTCTAAATACTTCTCTAGTCCTAACTTCAAAAACTTTGCAGTTTCATCCAGTGTAAATTCAATGGCCTTTTGTAAGTTATATCTTCTAGCACTATAAGCGAGAAGAGCTAAGAAGCAGTCGCCAGCACCAGTTGGGTCTTTAACATCGATTTGTTTTGGTATAAATTTAATTTTCTCACCTTTTGTTATTACTACTCCTTCTTTTGACCCATCCGTAATAGCTAAAATTTCTGGAGTTCCTGGGTTTTTTATCATTGAGTATTCTTCCTTTGAAGCATGAACAACAAACGCGTTTTCCAAAAATTTCCCTTCAATTCTTTTCAATGTTACAACTCTATCAAGCTGTCTAACGAATCCTTGGATATCTAAGGATGGTCTTTCAAACATATAAACATTTTTAGGTTTTATTTCGTTCGCGACCGGATTTATGATTACCTCTTTCTCACTGACTGTCTCAAGCTCCTCGTAAGTGAATTTATCTCCCTTAGAGACTACTTTAATCTCCCTTCTGTCCCCAGAATATAGGAGCTCAAAAGTTGTGGTTGAGCTTCCTTCAAATGGCACAACTTTGGTGAAGCTTTCTATATTTTCAATCCACTCTTTAGGGTATTCTGGCCCTATTTTTGTATATATCGTTACCTTCGCAAATTTCGATAATACTAGTCCAGAATAATATGCCCCTCCCCCAGGCTTTCTATTCCCATTAACTATATCGATTGTCAAGTTTCCTATTACTCCAATCCTCATGTCTACTCTTATTTGGCATTAGGTAAATTTAAAAGGATTCTTTTTAACACCACATCATGCCTTACCTGATAATTGAGCATTTAGAAAAGATAAGTGAGTGGTTACTGCTTGAGTATAGACACACTGCTCAGTGGTGGGGGGATAAGCTAATATTTACCAATGTTAAAGAGCCAGAAGAACGAAAGATTCTGGCCGAGATTGGTAGTGTTGTTGCTGAAAGCGTGACAAAGTTACCTTTTGACAAGTCCAAGCTAATCATTCTTGATCCATTTGCAGAAGAGGAACTAAAGCCTGAAGATATTGAAGAAGACTCCTTGATTGTAGTTGGAGGAATACTGGGGGATTTTGAATTTACAGGAAAAACTAAGGAATTCATAACATCTAAAATTGAAGGTGCAAAGGCGAGGCACATAGGAAGTGTGCAGTTCTCAATTGACGGAGCTTCAATAATTGCAAAGCTAATTTCTGAGGGGAAAAGACTTGAAGAGATAGAGTATGTAGAGAGTCCGACAATAAAGCTTGACGAGTTTAGTGAGATAACTTTGCACTATGCTGTTCCAAAAGTGAATGGGAAGCTTCTCCTGACTCCCGGATTAATAGAGCTCCAGAAAAAAGAGCTAGGATACATGGAAGAAGATGTTGAAGATGAAGAGTTAGAAAAACTCTTTGGAGGGAGTTAGCCGTTTCTTTTACATATTAAGCTTCCCCTGGGAACTTTTAACTCTCTAGCTACAGCTGGACACTTTGCTTTGAGCAGGAAGAATATTCTTTCATCTTTAACCTCACTTAAGGTTTCAAAATTTCCCTGTCCTTTCGCTATAATGACATCAGAATTCTCGTAAACTTCTCTAAATTCCTGGGAAACCTCATTTAAAGGTACTCCCACTATTTGAGTCCCAATAGATACTACCTTCCCCAAAGCTTCAAAACCATCTCGAATTAAATCTTCAACTGTTACGTCATTTATTATTGGCTTTTCCTTTCCAGCAATGTATATCTCAGCATTAGATGTTCTCTTTATTTCCTCTATTAAAATCTTGTCAAACAAATGCTCACCTACATTGTCTGTAAGGTATAGAATTTGTTTTGCTTTTCTCACTTCTTTTATTAACTCATCTCTTTCATCGATGTACAAGGGTTTATCTAGCATCTCCTCTATTTGTTTTTCAAGGTCTTCTGGGGAAAATCCAACGGCAAAATCTATCACATTTCCTAAAATTGCCAGCTTTATTGCCGTTTCTATGTCGATCTTTATCTTTGCCTTAAGAGTATCTACAACGATTTTTGCCTTTTTTCTGGATAGTTCCTTGTATTTCTTAAAGGGATCCTCACTTCCAAAGAATTTGTAGAGCTCTACAAAAATTCTACTACCAGCAATTGCTGGAATTGCTTTTTCATGATATTCATTAGCAATTAGCTTTGATGCGAGTATCATCCCTTGCTTTCTAAAATTTAAGTCTTCTGTTGCCATCTCGGCTATTCTTTGGCATTGATTTGCTATACATGCTAGGCATTCATATTGGCCTTCATTATTATTACCGAAAACATTTTTTTTGTTGGAGATCCTCTCTATTTTGGGGGCAAAAATGATTGTAGGTAAAGTTCCACCAGAGGTTCTTAAAGAAATCGTTTTTAAAAACTTGAACATAGAAAAGGCCCACAGACTAATAATTGGTCCAGGGGTTGGAATAGATGCCGCTGCTTTAGATTTTGGGGATTATGTAGTAGTTGCTTCAACTGATCCAATCACAGGTGCTGAGGAGAGAATTGGATTTTATGCTGTTCATGTAAATGCCAATGACATAGCAACATTTGGAGCTGAGCCTAAGTGGTTTCTTGTTAATATATTACTTCCAGAGGGGAGTGATGAGTCTACTTTAAGGAAAATCATGGCCGAAATAAGAGAAGTAGCCTCCTCGTTAGGTGTTTCAATAATTGGAGGCCATACTGAAGTTACTCCAGGATTAAAGAAGCCAATTGTTGTTGGTACTATGCTGGGGGAAGTGGAGAAAGAGAAGGTGGTGATCCCAAATCCCAGGCCGGGAGATGCTATAATATTGACTAAGGGGGTTGGAATTGAAGGGACTTCTATAATTGCCCATGAGAGGGAAAAAGAGCTGAGAAGTATATTTGGAAAAGAGTTTGTTGAGAGGGCTAAATCATACATCAATGAAATAAGTGTTGTGAGAGAGGCTCTAATTGCTAGAGAGTTTGCAACCTCAATGCATGATCCTACAGAAGGGGGAGTTGCAAACGGACTTCATGAGATGGCAGACATAAATAATTTAGGATTCAGAGTCTTCAAGAATAAGTTGATAATTAGGGAAGAAACAAAGAAAATTTGCACATTTTATGACATTGACCCGCTGTCCCTGATAAGTTCTGGAGCTTTACTTATCTCTGTTCCCAGGGACAATGCTCAGTTAGTTGTTCAAAAATTGGAAAGTATTGGAATAAAAGCAAGCATAATAGGGGAATTTTTGGCAGAGAAGAAAAGGGTCATAATAGAGAATGGCGTTGAAAGACCTCTTAGGCGTCCTGAGACTGATGAGCTTTGGAAGGTTGTTTAATTTCCCTCTCCTCAATCTCTTTCCACGTTTCTAGCAATGCTGAGAACAGTCCCAGAGATATAGGCCCTAGAAGAATGCCTACAGCACCAAATGCCATTATTCCTCCAAATATTCCAACTAGAGCCACGACAGAGCTGACACTGGCTCTATTCTTAACTAATTTTGGCTTTATAAAGTAATCTGGGAATGGAGAAACCGTTAAGATTCCATACAGTGCAAATAGTATCGCTAGCATTGTTGATTTTTGCCATAGGATTATAGCCCCTACAATCCACATTATCCATCCTCCAAGGACTGGAAGTAGTTCTAGAATCATGCACAATATACCTGCCGCTATTGATCCTCCCACGTTACTTATTTCAAAAATATAAAATCCTATTGCAAGGAATATTGCTTTAGTCGCACTAAAGAATAACCACGTTTTTAAAATAGCATCTAATGTGTCCTTAGTTTTTTCTATTAACTTTTTACCTAACTCATTGTCAGAGGGAGGCAAAAGGGTGTAGATTTCTCTACTCAGAAAGTCAGCATTAAGGAGAGAAGTATAGAATACTGCTAGAAATACTATTAGCTGTAGGGCTAATTTAGGGAGGGAGAGTGTGTATTGTAAGAGAATACTCCTTAATTTTTCTAGAAAACTTTGAGCTAGAGCATCAAACAGAGCCCCTAAGAAGCTGGGCATCTTAAGGCTACTTAACCAAATAAAGAACCTATCGAGGTATAAATATAGATTTTCTAAAGTGTCCGTTATCCAAAGTGTGACTCCAATTAGAAAGAGTGTTGATAATACTGCAACAATAGCAAGAACTATTAATGTGGCTTTTTTCTTTCCGACTTTTTTGCTGAGTTTTCTTTGGAAAGGATACGCAATGTATGCCCCAGCTAATCCAAACACTATCGAAGTAGTTAGATACTTAATCGTTTCCCAAACTAAAAATAATATCAAGAGAACTACTGCAATCCAAAATATTTTTTCCCTTTCCACACTCACCACTTCCAAATATATTTGAGTATTATTTCACCTACCTGTGGTTTATTGAAAACAAAGAGTCTCCCCTTATGATCTAAGAGAAAGTTCTTTCCCAAAACTATGTAGCCATCTTTTACTTTATAGATTGTACTTTTCTCTAGCTCAACTTCTATTGGCGCTTTGATATCTTCAAGCTCTTTCTCAATTTTGGACTTAACAGACTCACTAATGAACTTTAGTGGTTTAAGCTCAGCTTCTTCACCTTTAACTTCTGAAGAATCTAAGTAAATTCCCCAGAATTCTTTTGCACATTCAAAAGGATAGACGTACTCACTCCCGTATTCTGGGGAATAGAGCTCATAGATTAGTGCCAGAAGTACTTTTCTGCCATCTCCTCCATACACATGAATCTCTATGTTGTGCTTGTCGTCTTTAAATCCATTCTCAAAGACTTCTAGCTTCTCTTCGCACAACATACTACTCACCTTCTAATGTACTTGTAAACGTATTCTTGGGGGAGATACAGTGCTGAACTTCCCCTAATTTCAAAGTTTGATGGTTTTACGTCAAATATTACTATGTTTGCAGATTTAAGGTTTGCTAATTTTTTTGTCTCTTCTATCGCGTACTGCAAATCTCCTATGTCATCAATGAGGGTTCCATTGACTTCATATGCAAACCAAGCTCTCCCATCTGCATACTCTTTAACTTTAGTTTCGTTGAGGTTTCTTCCTTCCATGACTACATCTAGAAACGTCTTAAAGTAAACATCTATTTGCTTTTGTATAATTTCTCTCTCTTCAGGTTTTAATCCTCTCCAATCGGCTCCCATATCCTTATATGGCCCGGTTTTAAAGACTTCTACTTCTATTCCATTCATCTCATAGTATTTTTGAGCATTAAAATGAACGTAAATTACTCCAATGCTCCCGACCTGGGCATAGGGATCAGCGATTATTTTATCGGCTCCACATGCTATATAGTAGCCCCCAGATGTTGCGTAGCCACTAATGTATGCAACAATTGGTTTTATGTAAGCGAGTTCCTTTACCTCCTTGTATATAGCTCTGACTGGTCCTATATATCCTCCTGGGCTATCAATCCAGAGAAGAACTCCCCTTATTGATGGATCTGACTTTATAACCTCAAGTTTCTTAACTACCTCCAGCGCCATGTTTTCGTCTATTAATCCAAATATTGGGACTATTGCTAAACTTCCGTTAGCTGTTTCATTTTGTTTTTGAATATACGCTCTTAGATATTCAATTTCTTTCTTTAATTCCTCTATTTTTAGCTGCAGAGTTGTATAGTTTGTTGTTATATTTGTCTGGGATGGCAGAATTTTTTGTAGTTTATATGTAGTTGACTGGAGCTCCCCAACTTGAAGATACAAAAGCGCATTTGCTGCTATTGAAAAACTTAAGACTAGAGCTAAGATAAACGATATGTATTTCCACACACCCTCTGGCATCTTCTTTTCCCCTAATCCACTCTAACAAAATCAAAGTTTATAAGTTTGCAAGGTGTTGGTCATGTAATTGTGTGTCCTATGCAAAAATTTTTAAACACTCATGTGAAGAGAGAGACAGAAAAATTTTTGCAAAATTAGGAGGTGATGCTCATGCCTAAGAAAGAGAGGAAAGTTGAGGGAGAAGAGGTTATTAGAGTTCCTCTACCAGAAGGAAACCAGTTATTTGGGGTAGTAGAACAAGCCTTAGGGGCAGGATGGATGGACGTTAGATGTGAGGATGGGAAAGTTAGAAGATGCAGAATCCCAGGTAGACTAAGGAGAAGAGTGTGGATTAAAGTTGGTGACCTTGTAATTGTTGAACCATGGCCTGTGCAGAGTGACAAAAGAGGTGACATAGTTTACAGATATACCCAAACACAAGTGGAATGGTTACTTAGAAAAGGAAAGATCAGTCAGGAATTTCTCACAGGTGGCTCTCTGCTGCTAGAGTGATGGGACATGGAATGGCTAGATAAAGAAATTGCAGAAGTTCTTGGGTTAACTGAGAGGAGAGAGAAGGATAGTGAGCTCTTTAAAGTATTTAGTGAAGTATTTGACAGAACTACAGTAGAGACCATTAGCTATTTTTACAGAAGGGGGAAGATAGAACGTCTCTATGGAGTTCTAAGTACGGGAAAAGAAGCTAATGTGTTTGCTGGATTCGACTCAAAAGGAAACAGAATTGCCGTTAAAATATATCGGACTTACACTACCGAATTTAGAAGGATCTGGGAGTATTTGGCAGCAGATCCAAGAGTGGGCTACCTACCTAAAGACATTAGAAAGTTGGTGTTTGTTTGGACAAGAAGAGAGTTTAAAAATCTGCAAAGAGCCATGAAGTATGCAGTAAGAGCACCAGAGCCAATAGCGTTTAGAAATAATGTTCTTATAATGGAATACATTGGAGATGATCGACCAGCTCCCAGGTTAAAGGACATTGAGAAAGATTTGGAGCTTAAAGACTTTGAAGAGCTCTACGATTTTGCTATGGGGAGTATAGAGAAATTGTGGAAAAGAGGGGATATGGTTCATGGAGATCTGAGTGAATACAACATCCTTATCTGGAACGAACCTGTAATTATAGATTGGTCCCAAGCAACTGTAAAGAGAAATAGAATGAGCTTGACCCTCCTTTACAGAGATATTAGAAATATCACTAATTACTTCGGTAGAAAGGGTGTTAGCGTGGAAAATCCTGAGGAGAAATTCAGAGAGTTGGCGGGTGATGAGTTATGGGAGAGGACTTTGAGAAACTTATGAAAAAATTTGAGAAGGTTAGTAAAGATGGTGAGATTATTAAAGAGGAAGAGGATGAAGAGTGGGAAGAATTCTTCAAGCAAGAAGAATATGTTAAGATTCCAAAGGAGAGAATTGGTGTCCTTATAGGCAAAAAGGGGCAAACAAAAAGAGAAATTGAGAAAAGAACAAAGACAAAGATTGAAGTCGATAGTGAGACTGGTGAAGTCTGGATAACCTCTACAAAAGAAACTACTGATCCCCTGGCTGTTTGGAAGGCGAGAGACATTGTACTAGCTATAGGGAGAGGATTCTCGCCTGAGAGAGCTTTTAGACTACTAAATGAGGGCGAATACTTGGAGATAATTAACCTTACTGACATAATAATAGGAAATGAGAAAAATGCTCTCCCAAGGGTTAGAGGCAGGATAATAGGAAGAAAAGGACGGACAAGGGAAATAATAGAAGAGATGAGTGGGGCGAGTATTAGTGTATACGGAAAGACAGTTGCCATAATTGGGAATCCAATTCAGATCGAAATAGCAAGAACGGCAATAGAAAAGCTTGCAAGAGGCTCTCCCCACGGCACTGTGTATAGGTATTTAGAAAGAAGGAAGAAAGACCTTGAACTTGAAGGATCAATGTATTATGAAAACTTGTGAGGTGAGCATATGGCTGAAGCAAGGGATTTATTTAAGGAGTTTAAAGTTCAGAGTGTAAGTGAATTCTTCAGAAGAAATGCAGCAATGTTAGGATACACTGGAAGCATAAGGTCGCTAACTACAGTCATTCACGAGGCCGTTACGAATTCCCTTGACGCATGTGAAGAGGCAGGAATTCTCCCTTATGTTAGAGTGGAAATTGAAGAGCTTGGAAAGGAGCATTATAAAGTCATAGTTGAGGATAATGGACCAGGAATTCCAGAAGATTACATTCCTCATGTCTTTGGAAAAATGCTCGCCGGAACAAAGGCTCATAGAAACATTCAGAGCAGGGGACAGCAGGGAATTGGTATAAGTGGTGCTGTAATGTTTGCTCAAATTACAAGTGGAAAGGCTACCAGGGTAATAACCTCCACGGGTGACGATGAAATTGTTGAAGCTTGGGTGAAGATTGACGTTCAGAAAAATGAAGGTAAAATTGTGAAGAAGATAAAGCATCCAAATCCCAAAAGGTGGAGAGGAACAAGGATAGAGCTTGAAGTTAAGAACGTTAAATATGTTCGCTCAAAGCAGGGTGTTTATTGGTATCTAAAGTTAACTGCGATTGCAAATCCTCACGCTCATATAGAATTGGTTGAGCCGGACGGGAAGTTAATAGTCTTTCCCAGGTCGAGTGAGGACATTCCAGAACCACCAGTGGAAATGAAACCTCATCCTAAGGGTGTAATGACGGACGATGTATATACAATGGCCCATAGAAGTAAGAGGAGCACTGTAAGGAGATTCCTAGTAAGTGAATTTTCAAGAATAAGTGACAAAAAAGTTGACGAGCTGGTACTGTACATAGCTGCTTTGAGGCTAATAAACAGAGAGGTTACAGATCAAAACCTCAAGTCTCAACTCATTGAAAGGCTTGCTAATGGGGAGGTAGAGAAAGTTCTCAAGTCTTTTGGGAGAAAGTGGAAGAAAGTCGTTGAGGAAGTCGAGAAGATAATGGAGAAGCCTCCAGAGAAACTAACCTGGCATGAGGCGGAAGAAATAGTTGAGGCATTTAAGCTAATGAAATTCCTGGCTCCTCCTACCTATGGACTGAGGCCAATAGGGGAGGAAAACATAGAGAAAGGACTTTCATCAATTCTCAGGCCAGAGTTTGTAACGGCAGTGACAAGACCACCAAAGGTATATTCGGGTGGAATTCCCTTCCAGGTAGAGGTGGGAATAGCATATGGAGGGGAAATTACTAACTCAGAAATTTTGAGATATGCTAACAGGGTGCCGTTGCTGTTTGATGCGGGTTCATGTGTAATAACTTCAGCAGTCAGAAGCATAGACTGGAGGAGATATAGGGTAGAGTCCTTTGATAACGCTCCGCTTGTTGTCCTCGTTAATGTTGTAAGTGTTCACGTGCCCTATACTAGCACTGGCAAGCAGAGCATTGCGAGCATTGATGAGATTTACAATGAAATTAGGTTGGCTTTAATGGAAGCTGCTAGAAGGCTTGCAGCATATCTTGGTGGGAAATATAGGAGGTTATATCAGATTAGGAGAAAGAAAATCTTCGAAAAATACCTTCCTGAGATTGCAAGGTCACTTCACATTTTAACTGGCGAGCCTGAGGAGAAAATCAAGGAATATTTCCTTAGGTTGATAGAAAGCAAAATCACCGTTGCACAAGAGGGGGTGAGCGAAGTTGAAGTTGAAGAGGGGGAAGCCTAAAGAAAAATTCTCATATGATCCTCAAAAGGTATTAAAAAAGCTTGAGGATCTTGCTTATAAGATACTAGAGGAGGTTAAAGCAGGCAAGAATCCATACTTCGATGTTCCAACAAGGGGGTTAAGTAATGTCTACTTTGATGAAGAGGCCAGATTGATTAAGCTAGGAGATAAGCTATCAAGGAGATACTTCCTCAACGTTGCCCATGCAAGGAAGTTTATGCAGACGTTGATCTTGATGGCCTATGTAAAAAGGTTAGTTTCAGAAGGGAAACATGCGAGCTTAAGAGAAGCCTATTATGCGAACAAGCACACTATTCCGGGTACTCATGAAAATACATTTGAAGATCAGAGTGAAAGCGATCCAATTATAGAGGATCTCGAGAGAATGCTTGGAGTACTCAGAGAGGAGATGCACATCACTGCAGATAGACGTGGATATGTTTATGGAGATATTGTAATTAAGGATGGGGAAGATGAATTTAACGCATCAAAGCTTGGAATGGGTGGTTGGGCAGTTCCTGGGACTGTAGAGCACATTCAGTTCCCAGAGATAAACGTTGATTATGTTCTAGTTGTTGAGACTGCAGCAATGGCTGATAGATTGATAGAAGAAAAGTATCCAAAGAGGGAAAGAGCACTGATAATTGCGACCCAGGGACAGGCTTCAAGGGGTGTAAGAAGGCTAATTCACAGGCTTCACTATGAAGAGGGGTTGCCGATAATTGTCTTCACGGATGGAGATCCCTACGGTTGGTACATATATTCAACAATAAAGCAGGGATCCATAAACTTAGCTTATCTCAGCGAAAAGCTAGCAACTCCAGATGCAAAATTCGTTGGAATGACTATGGATGACATAAAAGAATACGGCCTTGAGCATGTTACAGAGAAGCTCAAAGGAATACCTCCAGACAAGAAAGGAGGACCAACTGGAGACTACAAGAGGTTAATTGAGGAACTCAACTATCCATGGTTCCAAAACAAGGAGTGGCAGAGACAATTAAAGCTTGCTCTTAAGTGGGGAGTGAGAATAGAGCAACAGGCATTGGCAAACAAATCTCTAGAGTTTGTCGCAAAGGAGTATCTGCCTGAGAAAATTAGAGAAGGTAAACTGCTACCGTGATGGAGTATGCCAACGACTGAAGAGCTTATAGCAAGAATAAACAAAATACTCGATGACATAGCGATAGATACCCCTGGGTTATTTGAAGATTTTGATGTTCCAAAACTTATTTTTACCTTTAAGAGTAGATTAGAGACCTTGAAAGAGCTTGAAGAAGAACTTGAAAGAAGAGTTGGTGAACTGGGGCCTACTCCAATTATAAAAGACAAGAAATCCAAGGATCTTCATCTATCCTGGGTATATAGGAAAAGACACTACAGAGTTTTGACACTTGAGAGGCTAAAGTCTGCTATTACTGCACACAAGATAGCTCTCTCAATACTGGAGGCTAACTACATACTTAAGATCAACAGATCTGAAATCTCCTTAGAAGCGCTAAAAAAGGAGAATTTATCTAAGATTAAGGCTATAGAGAAAGACATCAAGCTTGGTAGGGTGGAAATACTCCCCTATTTGGCTTATTCCGGAGATGTGTTGAGGATTCTTGGACAACGTGGAATAGAGGTTAGAGAGCATTTTAAGTTCATAAAGAGTAAGCTCAGAGAGGAGGGAGTTGTTAGAAAAGAAAAATTTAGAATAGAGGTGGAATATCTGGAAAATGGAAGATTAAAAAAAGAAAAGGTGGAATTGCCAGTGGATTCTGACATAGAAGGAGAGTTGCGTAAAAGGTATGGAAGGAGATTTAGATGGAGAGTTTTAAGCTATGTAAAAACAATGGGAGTCCTGATAAATAATCACTACACCGTGGATAACTTGGCCTTAGCCTATGGAACCCTAAATCCAAGAGAAGGGGCAAAACTACTAGCTCTTGATCTTTTCAGGTACTATTTCCTAACTTCTGAAAAAGAGAGAGAAAACCTAGGCCTATATCCTGGTCTGAGGAGTTGTATTGACTGTCACTATTCTTTATTTGATCTCCCTTTTAGAGATAGAAAAGACTTTAAAACGGGATTTGGGAGTATGTTGCTCATAAGAAAATGTGAAGCTGAGAAGTTGCTCGTAAAAAAGAAAAGTGACATATCAAGGATACCAAACTACATCCTTGGAGGTATATTACTTTATGGTGCCTCACCGTTTACAGAAGAAGAAGTCACCGAAATTTTGGGTATAGATTTGGAAGAACTCAAAGCTGGGATAAGAAAGTTTGTCGTTTCTGGTCTCCATAAAGTTGTTTTTGCAGATGTTAGTAAGTTTGAAAAATTCATGCCAAAGAGTGACAAAGCTAGAAAGTTTTTAGAGCTCCTTCAGGGGTGAGAGAATGAGAGTTGAGATAACCGCGAGAAATGTAAAGGAGCTCTTGAAAAAAATTGATGAGACTCTTAATGAAGATGTTACCGAGGTTTACATAAACTTAAGACCCACTAAGGAAGTTGTTGTAAGAATACTTGAGAATGCTCCGAACGTTAAAGTTATTGGATGCCCTCCCAGCCTTTATCCTATGGTGTCGAAGAAGGTTATTCGAGCACTTGAGCAACTTGGAATAAAAATTATCCCCATTGAAAAAGGAAGAGGCAGGCCAAAAAAGTACTCGCCAAAAGTAATACAACTCATAAATAAAATGAGAGAAGAAGGAAAAAGCCCCAGGGAGATTAGTAAGGCCCTCGGGATTCCAATAAGAACACTATACTATCTTATTGAAGTTTCTGGAGGTAAAAAAGGTGGATCTTAGGAAGATTATATATTTTTCTTTGGGTATCCTAGTTTTGGGTCTCATAACTGGAATTTATTACAAAAGAGTTGATCACATATATAGATGTACCGCTTGGATTCTAGGACTCTTGGCAATTATCTTGCTTCAAAGGAAGCGCTTTTCCTTTGGGTCAAAGGTCCTAGATGCCCTACTATCTCCATTTTATTCAGAAGATATTATGGCAATTTTAGCTCTTTTTGGAGCTGTTCATGTTTCTCTAGTTAATCTTCCTTTCACAACAATAGACTTGTTTCATAAAGAGTGGAGAAATGCAGATATAATAAGTCACTTTTTGGGTGGATTAGTCCTTTGGCTAATAATTGCAAAGGTCTTGTATGAGCTCAAGCTTTCAAATAAGGAAGTGCTCTTTTATTCAATAGTGATATTCTACACACTTGCAGTAGGATGGGAAAGTATAGAAAAGCTTAGTGAGTCCCAAATTTCTTTCATTACAGAATCCCTGGGAAATAAAATTAGGGATATTATTGCTGATACTCTTGGGCTATTTACGGGAATAATGATGGTAAAAAGGGAAAAGTCAACTCTTTCCGGCTATCTTGACGTTTTCAAATTTTATGTATGGGGTAATGACGTTAGTCATTCCTACTAGAGTTCTCTGTTCCTTACTAACTTCTGTAGCCTTTTTGAGCAATTCATAGATATTCCCAGCTATTAAGAACACTGTTGATCCAACAATTTCACCATTTTCAATTATGTAAGCAGGATTTGCCGTTACTGCAAAGTTGCCATTATCTGGATTGCTTGAATGTGCTCCTTGAACGCCATCTACTAAATAACCATGTTTAATTTCCCCGATGATCTCTTCAAGGCTCCTCTTACCATTCTCGATGATAGGAACGTGAAGACCAATAGTTATTCCACCCCCGCTCCAATCTCTTACTCCATGTCCTGTGCTTTCAGTTCCGTGGACTTTTGCCCAGTAGTTGTCCCAGATGAATCCCTTAAATTCACCATCTTTGATAATCTCATACCTTCTTGTTGGTATTCCTTCCCCATCAGCGATTATTTTGGTGATGCTTAACTCGTGGAACGGGTCGTCGTAAAGGGTAATTACTTCACTTGTAATTCTTTCTCCCACTTTATCTGCAAGAGGAGTTGTGCCTTTAACCAATCTTTCTCCACTAAACGCTGGGAATAGGGCATAGTTAAGCAATCCTGATATTGCCCAGGGGCCAAATATTAGGGTTGTTTCTTCATTTTTTGCTTGTTTAAAGTTATAAGCCCACTGGACTTTTTTGACTCCGTTCTTTACTGTTTCTTCGATGTTCAAGTTGAGGTTGTCCTTGGCGTCAAATTCAAAGATTCCTGGGGTTACAATACCTTCTTTTCTTCCTACGAACTCAAAAAATGCATAGGCAACTCCAAGTTCTTGGGTAACGTTTATGCCATGGGAGTTCACTATAGTAATTTCATTCCATGAAGTTCCAATGCTTCCCCCCGCAACGGTTAAATTTTTATCAAGTTCCCTTGCTAACTTTATTCCCTCCACTGCCATGTTAACTAATTCATCGGAAGAGGCGGACTTTAAATCTTCACTAATCTTTGGTTTTTCTCTGTATTTCCCTGGTTGAGGGAGAGATGACCACTTTTCATCGGGAGCGTTAAGCTTTGCCATCTTAGCAGCAGTTTCAATTCCTTTCTTGATCTCTTCTTTGTCTATTGTATCAAGTAAAACTATTCCAATTCTTTTGTCCTTTATACCTCTAATTATTGTTAGAATGTCCTCTCTTACGCCTCCACCAAAGACTTCATTAAGCTGAATATCAACGCTGAAATCCTTTCCTACTCTTGTTACAATCTCTAGTTCATCAAAAAATTTCTCTCCATACCTAATTAGTTCTTCCATTTCTTACCCTCCTCATCCAATAATAATTCCTCCGTCAAATCTCATGTGAGGACCTCCAGAGCTCACAAATGCAATTTGTTCCTTTCCACAGAATCCTGTTTCTATTCCAAAGTCTTTTCCTACTGCAGTTATTTTCTTTAATGCTTCAATAGCAACTCCAGTAATTGATGTGTCTCTTATAGGTTCTGCAATTTCTCCGTTCCTAATTACATAGCCCTCCTGGATACCCACTTGGAAGGCAGAATTTAACTGAGCTTGTCCTCCTCTGACGTCAACTACATAATATCCGAACTTTATATCCTCAATCATCTCTTCAAAACTCCAATCCCCTGGCTCAAACACAGTATTTCTCATCCTAATTATTGGGGGATACTTGTAGCTTTCAGCTCTTGCATGCCCGTTTGGCTCCATATTCCATTTTGCTGCATATTCTCTGTTTAGCATTATCTCCTTTAGGATGCCATTTTCTATTATGTGAATGTCCTTTACTGGAACTCCTTCATCATCGTACTTGTCATTTCCAAATCCACCTTCTACAATTCTCTCGCTCATTGTTACGAATTCTGGTGCTATTTGCTTTCCAATTAACTCTCTAAATGGAGAGTTTATTGTTAAGTCTGCTTCAGCTAAGTGTCCAAGCGCCTCATGAGCGATTATTCCGACAACTATTGGGCCAGCTACTATGGGCCATTCTCCTCTTTTAGGTGGCACTCCGTTAAGCTGAGCATGTAATTTTCTGAGTAACCTCTCTGCAACCTTTTCATTTGGCTCCTTTTCTGTCATGAGTTCCCAGCCATAATCTACCGCTCCGATACTATCTCTCGCCATTGCTAGCTTTCCTTCCTTCTTTCCAGTGACATAAACTCCTTGGTATAGATAGTTGTAGTCCCACTCTATATGAGTTCCTTCGTTTGTGAGGAGTATTTTTTGGCCTCCACCATCTTCGTATCTCACGTTTACGCTCTTTACGGATTTATCTTCCTTAAGGAGTTTTTCTAATTCTTTCAAGTGATTAACTTTTTCTTCAATATCTACTTCCCTGGGTTTGATCTTCATTTTACTTTCTACAAAATCTTCTACTGGCTTTATCTCTGCGAGTGTAATTTTTTCTTTTTTTGTCTCGGCACTTGCCTTTGCTAACTTATATGCTTCCTTTATCGCATCTTGGAGTTTGTCTAAATTGCTCGTAGAAGCAAATCCCCATGCTCCATTTGCTAGGACTCTTACTGCTACTCCCATATTCAATTTTTCAGTAAAATTGGTGAATACTCCGTCTTTTAAAGTAAGTCTTGTCTTTTTGAGGTTTTCATAACGCAGTTCTATATACTCAGCTTTAATATTTTCTTCAGCCCAACGAAGTACTTTTTCTAGAACTTCCATACTAATCACCATATTTTTACGTTTGTCAAATAATTTAGCATTCTGAAATTATAAAAATTTTTTGGATGTATGGGTGATACTGTCAGGATAACTGGGGCATCACCTCTTGAAGCCACTCAGTCACATCACCAGGCGGACAACCAAACCGAGAATGAAACCTAACAAAATTAT
>NZ_JASKLM010000021.1:0-31775 GCF_030153625.1 Pyrococcus sp.
TAATTTTGTTAGAATTCATTCTCGGTTTGGTGGACCGCCTGGTGATGTGACTGAATGGCTTCAGGAGGTGATACCCCAGTTATCCTGACAGTATCATTACTCTCACCAAAAATCATTTAAAGTTTTTCATGCAAGTCAAGCCTCGATAGTGGTCTTTATGCGCTGGAGTGAGATCCCCAGGGAAGCCAAGGCTTACATGCTATACCACACCTTTATAGCTCCTGGGCTCATAGTATGGATACTCTTCCCTCTTTACCTCATGAAAACTGGTTATTCAGTACTAGAAGTTGGAGCATTCTTCACGGCAATTAACATAGCATCAATACCCCTCACGTATCTATTTGGTAGGCTATTCAACAACTGGGATATTAAGAAAGGGCTAATAACAATTGATATACTTGATGGCATAGCTTACGTTATGTATGGCCTTGCAAAAGGTGCGATAGCTCCTCTGATGCTCTTTATAGGTAGAATTATAGAGAAGTTATCCTCTCTCTTGTATCCTCTCTATCAAGCCTATGAACAGATAATTTATCCCGAGGATAAGTATGAGGAGATTTTTGCCTGGCATCTTCGCCTTCCAGAAATAGCAACCCTTGTGAGCTTTCCCATAATGGGCTATCTCCTTGGGTATGTGTACAACAAGCCGGAGCACTACCGCTTAACCTTTCTCTTCTTTGGCCTTTTCTCAGTTGTAACTGTCACGTATCTCTGGCTTTTCCTACCTCCAGTAGGCAAGGAAGAGAGGATAAGCTCCGAAGGCTTCAAATTCAAGATCGGTGAGTTCAAGCACCTCATCGCGTTTGAAACTCTCTTAACCCTAGCTTGGGGACTTGCACCAGAATTTATTCTCATAAATTATGTTGTTTTTGTGTTGAAAAAGACAATTTTCGAGATAACGCTGATAGTGGTTGCGTGTAGCATAATGAGAATAGCTGGCACCTACGCCAGCGAGCGCGTTCCAAAGAATAAGGGTTTCCACGCGATAGCTTTGGGGATGTTCCTAAACGCCCTCTACGCCTTCGTGATGGCTTTGGCTCCGCCATTCTGGCTTGCCTTGGCTGTTTACGCTATTGGAGACTTTGGGAACGCGTTATGGTTTCCCTTCTATCGCTCTTGGCTTTTCAAGCTCATTCCAAGGGAGAGAACAACTGAATTCCATGCAGCCCTTTCGAGTTATCAGAGAGTTCTTGGACTTATAACCCCAATAACGGCCGGAGCTCTGGCCAGTATACATCCGACACTACCTTATTCGGGAAGTTTAATGGCATTTATATTAGCTGGAGTCTTTCTCTTGTGGATTGCAAAGAAGTAGCTAGCTTACTCTTTTTAACTTTATTTTTAGCTTTTCCACATACCATTTGAAGCCTTCCTCATCAACTATGTGAAACTCAAACGGATGATAGTCCGGCAAACCTGCGAGTTCCTCTATCTTAGCCTCAACTTCAGCCTTCGCCCGTAAGCTTTTTGGAGGGTTAGGAACTTTTATCAGCAGATCAACGTCACTTCCTGCCGTGAACTTCCCCGTCAATACACTTCCAAATACATAGACTTCACAGTTACCAAAAATTTTCTCACAAGCTTTCTTTATTGATGGTAGGTAGAGATGATAGTTTTTTATCATGAGATACTGCTTTCTCCCTCTTTCAATAAGTTCTTTGATCAACTTTTCTCTCGAATTCATCTTCAAGCTCCTCCACAAAGGTCATTACCTGCTTAACAAAGTAGATAATGTCTTCAGCATCCTTCCGAGAATATAGCTTTGGCTCGTATCTGGCGTCAATATATGCATCTTCAAGCTCCCGAAGCATTATTCTATTGGACTTAATGAATTCTGCAACTCTCTCTTCCATCTCAAATACTTTTCCAACACTCATAAGGAGCTCCCTTAGTGAGTGAGTCTTCAACCTTAGATCGGCATATTTAATGAGTATGGCCTTTAGGTATATCTGAAGCCCTTGTTCTGCAAGAAAAATTGCCACCTCATACTTTCCTTACTTGGAAAGCAGTGTCTGCGAGGGAGATATAATCTCTCGAGCGCTGAAAGAGGATTTCGACTTCTTCATAGTGCATTATCCCACCATTTTCATTCTATCCAACAGAGTCTTAACTCTTTCGATATAAAACAGAAAGAAGAGAGAAGTTAATGTCTCAAGATAGCACCAGTGTTGGCAGAGGTGACAAGAGTTGAGTATCTCTTAAGATATCCTGTAAGCTCTTTGACCTTTGGCTTCCACTCTTCTCTTCTTTTTCTTAGCTCCTCCTCATCGACAAGTAAATCAATCCTCTTATTTTTCAAATCAATTCTGATAATGTCTCCATCCTTTACTAGTGCTATTGGCCCTCCTTCAGCAGCTTCAGGAGAGACATGACCAACTGAAAGTCCCCTTGTTGCTCCGGAAAATCTCCCATCCGTCACCAATGCAACATCCTTGTCAAGCCCCATTCCCGCTATTGCAGAAGTTGGAGTCAGCATTTCTCTCATTCCTGGACCTCCTTTGGGCCCTTCGTATCTTATAACAACAACATCTCCCCTCTCAATCTTTCCGGATAGAATTGCTGCTGTTGCTTCCTCTTCGCTATCAAAGACCTTTGCTGGCCCTTCAAACACTTCAACTCCTTCCACGGCGGAAACCTTTATCACAGCACCGTTGGGAGCTAAAGTTCCTCTAAGAATCATTATTCCTCCCCTTGGATGATAGGGATTTGTCACCGGCCTTATTACATCATCTCTTGAGACAAAAGCGCTCTTCAACAATTCTCCCACTGTTTTTAACGATACTGTTAACCTGTCTTCGTGAATAAGCCCCAGTTCACTCAACCTCTTCATAACTCCGAGTATTCCTCCTGCCTCGTAAAGATCAACTACAAAGTGCTTTCCTGCGGGACTCAGCTTTGCCAACGTTGGGGTCTTCTCGCTAATCCTGTCAAAGTCTTCCAAAGATAAATCAACCTTAGCTTCATTTGCAATGGCCATTAGGTGGAGGACCGTGTTTGTTGATCCTCCCAGGGCCATATCCACAGCTATTGCATCTTCGAAGGCTTCCCTAGTAAGGATGTCTCTAGCTTTGACATCTTTCTCCACTAACTTAACTATCTGCATTCCAGTTTCCTTAGCTATCCTTATCCTGTGGGCATAGGGAGCAGGAGCTGTTCCGTTCCAGGGCAGAGAAATTCCCAAAGCCTCTGTGAGGGCATTCATGGTATTGGCTGTAAACATTCCGGCACAGCTTCCACACCCTGGGCATGCAAAGTTCTCTAGAAGCTTTAGCTCCTCATAACTCATTTTTCCAGCCTTTACAGCACCCACTGCCTCGAAGACAGTTTTTACATCCACATATTCTCCCTTAAATCTGCCGGGAAGCATTGGACCACCGGAGACGAATATGGCTGGAATGTTCAACCTTGCTATGGCCATTAGCATTCCTGGAATTATTTTGTCACAAGATGCTATGACCACTATGCCATCAAAGTGGTAGACTCTAGCAACTAGTTCGACGCTGTCCGCTATTAGCTCTCTTGAGGGTAGTGAATATTTCATTCCCAGGTGGTTCATTGCTATTCCATCGCATATTCCTATTGTGTTAAACTCTAGAGGAGTGCCACCTGCCATCCTTATTCCAGCTTTTACCGCCTCAGCAATCTTTCTTAGATGGATATGCCCAGGGATCAGCTCGTTAAATGAATTGGCAACTCCAATTAATGGTCTTTCTAGTTCCTCATCTGTGAAGCCCATGGCCTTAAATAGAGAACGATGGGGAGCTCTTTCAATTCCCTTCTTGATTACATCACTTCTCATTTGTTCTCCCTCCCCTTCATGAGCCAGTACTCCATACTGTCAATTATTGCGTTTAAGCTCGCCTCGATGATGTTTGTTGACACTCCCACAGTGCCCCATGTCCTCCTTCCATCGCTGGTTTGGATGAGGACTCTAACCTTTGCAGCTGTTCCCTTTTCACTTCCAAGAACCCTAACCTTGTAGTCCACCAAACTAATCTTTTTGAGCTCTGGATAGAACTCTGAGAGGGCTTTTCTAAGGGCCAAATCCAGGGCATTTACCGGCCCATTTCCCTCTGCCGCCGTGTGAACCTTTTTATCACCTACTTTAACGACAACGGTTGCCTCTGATATTGGAGAGTGATCTGGGAGAATCTCACTAACGACCATTGCCCTCTCCAGCTCAAAAGTTGGGGTATACTCTCCCTTCACCTTCTTTATTAGAAGCTCCAGTGAAGCTTCAGCGGCTTCAAAGTGATAGCCCAGGAATTCAAGCTCTTTTATCTTCTTAACAACCTCTTGAAGCTTTGGATCATTTTCGTTGATATCTATGCCAAGCTCTTTAGCCTTGTATATCAGATTGCTCCTTCCAGAGAGCTCGGATACTACAACCTTTCTTCTGTTCCCAACTGCCTCTGGGGGAATATGCTCGTACGTTCTTGGATCCTTGAGAACTGCCGAAACGTGAACTCCTCCTTTGTGGGCAAAGGCACTGTCACCAACGTATGGTTGGTTCCTGGGAATTTCCAT
This sequence comes from Pyrococcus sp., assembly GCF_030153625.1. NCBI lineage: Archaea > Methanobacteriati > Methanobacteriota > Thermococci > Thermococcales > Thermococcaceae > Pyrococcus > Pyrococcus sp. Next base: position 4,528 of record NZ_JASKLM010000021.1, read on the forward strand.
GTTAGCTAGTTCCGCAACAAAGTGGGCCAACTCCTTCAACTTTTTAAGCCTCTCCCTCCCAACGACTTCAACTCCATACTTTAACTCCAAAGCTGGGATTATCGAGATTAAGTTAGCATTTCCGCATCTCTCTCCATATCCGTTTATAGTACCCTGGATTTGGATTACTCCGGCCTCAAATGCCATTAAGGAATTTGCCACTGCCAACTCAGAATCATTGTGGGCGTGAATTCCTAGGGGAGTCTTTATTTCTTCCTTTACTTTCTCCACTACGCTTTTAACAAAGGAGGGAAGAGATCCTCCGTTTGTGTCAGCCAAGACTATTCTCTCGGCCCCAGCTTCTTCCGCTACCTTTATGGTGGTTATTGCATATTCAGGATTTGCTCTATAACCATCGAAGAAGTGCTCTGCATCGTAGAAAACCCTCATTCCGTGCTCTCTTAAGTATTCTATTGACTCCGCAATCATCTGGAGGTTGTTCTCAAGAGTTGTCTTTAGAGCTCTAGTTACGTGGAGGTCCCAGCTCTTGCCAAAGATTGTGGCTATTGGGGCCTCAGAGTCAACCAAGGCATTTAAGTTTGCATCCTCCTCTGCCCTCACCCTAGGCCTCCTTGTACTTCCAAAAGCCGCTATTTCCGCATTTTCTAAGGGCAAATCTTTCACAGCTCTAAAGTATTCAATGTCCTTTGGATTGGAACCCGGCCATCCTCCTTCTATGTAGTGAATTCCAAATTCATCGAGCTTTTCAGTTATCTTTAGCTTATCCTCAAGGGAAAAGCTTATCCCCTCCATTTGGGAGCCATCTCTAAGTGTTGTATCATATAGCTCAACTCTCCTCTCCCTCATCCCATAACACCTCTAAATTTTTCACAACTTCATTACCAACTTCGCTAGTCTTCAACTCTCCTCCCAAGTCTGGTGTTACTTTGTTTTCTTCTATTGTCTTCGCAACGGCCTTTTCCACAAGTGAGGCTTCCCTGTCCAATCCCAGGTGCTCAAGCATTAGAGCTGCTGTTAAAATCGCAGCTAGTGGATTTGCAATGCCCTTTCCTGCAATGTCTGGGGCAGAACCGTGGACTGGCTCAAACATGGAAACTCCCCTTGGATTGATATTTCCAGAAGCTGCTAATCCTAATCCTCCCACAATCTCTGCTCCCAAGTCAGTGAGAATGTCTCCAAACATGTTTGGAGTTACAACTACTTCGAAGATCTCTGGAGAACGGATCATTTTCATTGCCATAGCATCAACATAGTAGTGGTCAGTCTCTATTTCCTGGTATTCCGAAGCAACTTCCTTAAACACTCTCTGCCAGAGATCGTGAGCATAGGTAAGAACGTTGGCCTTATCTACTAGAGTTACCTTTTTTCTCCCCTTAGTCTTTGCATATTCAAAGGCAAACCTAATGGTTCTCTCGACTCCAAACCTAGTATTTATCATTTCTTGAATAGCGACCTCATGAGGGGTCCCCTTCCTAAGAAAACCACCCGCTCCTGCATATAGGCCCTCAGTGTTTTCCCTTATGAACACCATGTCAATCTTTTCCTTTCCCTTTAGCGGAGTTAGTTTTGGGTGGTATAACTTTACAGGTCTTAAGTTTACGTAAAGGTCTAGGGAAAATCTGAGCTTAAGTAGAATTCCGTGTTCTAGAATTCCCGGCTTTACCCTTGGATCCCCAATTGCTCCAAAGTAAATTGCATCAAAGTGTCTAAACTCCTCAAGAGCCCAGTCTGGAAGGGTTTCTCCAGTTTTCAAGTAATGTTCTGCTCCGAATGGATACTCTTGAAAGTCGAACTTAACGTTGCTCAGCTCCTCTATTTTGCGAAGAACCTTTAGCCCCTCAGCCACTACCTCCTTTCCTATCCCATCACCTGGGATCACAGCTATCTTTATCATTTTGCCAACCTCCTCTTAGCCCATTCAACAAGCCCTCCAGCCTTGATGATTTCCATTATAAATTCGGGAAATGGGTTGGCGTGATATACTTCCCCCTTTGTCAGATTTCTGATTTCTCCAGTTGAGAAGTCTATTTCGATCTCATCTCCAGTCTCTATCCTTTCAACAGCCTCAGGAGCCTCCAAAATTGGTAGCCCAATGTTTATTGCATTCCTATAGAATATCCTAGCGAAAGACTTCGCTATAACTGCAGACACTCCCGCCGCTTTAATTGCCAATGGAGCATGTTCTCTTGAGCTCCCACATCCGAAGTTTTCTCCAGCCACTATTATATCTCCAGGCTTCATCTTGTACCTAAACTCAGGGTCTAGGTCTTCAAGAACATGCTGGGCCAGCTCTTTTGGATCTGATGTGTTCAAGTACCTTGCTGGAATTATAACGTCGGTGTCTATATTGTCCCCATACTTCCAGGCCCTCCCTCTAGCCTTCATTTTACCACCTCCTCTGGAGAGGCAATTCTACCAAGAATAGCCGAAGCTGCAGCTACATAGGGACTTGCCAAGTAAACTTCGCTCTTTGGGTGACCCATTCTTCCAACAAAGTTCCTGTTTGTTGTAGATACAGCTCTCTCACCACTCGCCAGAATACCCATGTGACCTCCTAGGCACGGTCCACAAGTTGGAGGCCCTATAACAGCTCCTGCCTCCAGGAAAATCTCCAAGAGGCCCTCCTTCATTGCCTTGAAATACACAGTCGGTGAACATGGAAGAATGATAAGCCTTACCCAGGGGGCCACTTTCTGGCCTTCTAAAACTTCAGCGGCCATTCTAAGGTCTTCCAACCTACCATTCGTACATGAGCCAATGACAACTTGGTCTATCTTTATGTTCATCTTTGCGGCCTTGCTGATGGGAACCGTGTTTTCGGGTAAGTGTGGAAAGGCAACTTGAGGTTCAATTTTACTAACGTCATACTCAATAACCTTGTAGTACTTTGCATCTTCATCGCTCTTGTAGATCTTGTACTCTCTCTTGGCCCTCCCCTTTACGTACTCTATAGTCTTCTTATCCGGCTCTATTATCCCAGTCTTTGCTCCTGCCTCTATGGCCATGTTAGTCATTGTCATTCTCTGTTCCACTGAAAGCTTTTCTATAACCTCCCCCGAAAATTCCATGACCTTGTAGAGAGCTCCGTTAACCCCTATGTCTCCAATTGTGTAGAGTATGAGATCCTTGCTTGTTACCCAGGGTTGAAGATCTCCTTCATAGACGAACTTTATCGTTTCGGGAACTCTAAACCAAGCTTCTCCTGTGGCCATTGCAACTGCTAAGTCAGTACTACCAACTCCAGTTGCAAAGGCACCCAGGGCTCCATAAGTGCAAGTGTGGGAATCTGCTCCAATAATTAGCTCTCCTGGGAGAACTAATCCTAACTCAGGGAGTAAACAATGCTCGACACCAACGTTTCCTCCCTCAAAGAACCACTTGATTCCCTGTTCTCTGGCAAATTCTCGTGAGAATTTACATTGCTCCGCAGCTTTGATATCTTTATTTGGAGTGAAGTGATCTAAAACTATTGCTATTCTTTCTGGGTCAAAAACCTTCTCCACTCCAATCTTTCTAAACGTTTTTATGGCTAAGGGGGTTGTTACATCATTCCCAAACATGAAGTCCACTTTTGCCAAAACTATCTCTCCAGGTTTTACCTCTTCCTTTCCGGCATGAGTTGCCAAAATTTTTTCAGCTATTGTCATTCCGCCCATAATTTCACCTCCTAATTCTATTTAGAGCAGAAAGATACGCCTGAGCACTTGCCTCAATAATGTCGGTGCTCAAACCTCTTCCAACGTAAATCTCTCCGTTATATTCAACTCTAACTAAAACTTCTCCCAAGGCATCTCTTCCAGAGGTAACAGAAGAAACTCTGTACTCCTTTAATTTGCAATCAATTCCAAGGGCTCTATTTATAGCAGCAAAGAGTGCATCTATGGGGCCATTGCTCGACCAAGCACTCTCAATTTTATCAATACCATCCCCTTGAACCCTCACCGTGGCTGTGGAAATCTTCCCAGAAATTACGTGGAGAACCTCAACGCTATACTTGCCTTTCCCTTTCCCTAGCTCTTCCTGGACTATTGCTTCAATATCGAGCTCAGTTAAGCCCTTCTTCCTGTCGGCTATCTCCTTGAATTTTGCAAACAACCTATTTATCTCCTCTTCACTAAGTCTATATCCCATCTCCTCGAGCTTTTTCCTAAATGCGTGCCTTCCAGAGTGTTTACCTAAAACTATTTTACTTCCCGAGAACCCCAGCTTCCTGGGGTCTATTATCTCATAAGTCGTTCTTTCCTTTAGAACCCCATCCTGATGAATTCCAGATTCATGGGCAAAGGCATTTGCTCCTACCACTGCTTTATTTGGTGGAACTTCAATTCCAGTTAGCCTCGCCACTAGCTTGCTTGTCCTGGCTATCTCCCCTAGATTTATGCCCGTCTCAACATTGTAGAAGTCTTTCCTCACGTCTAATGCCACGACAACTTCTTCTAATGCAGCATTTCCAGCTCTCTCTCCAATTCCATTAACGGTGACTTCAACCTGATCAGCTCCAGCCCTCACTGCTGAGAGGGAGTTTGCAACCGCTAAGCCTAGATCGTTGTGACAGTGAACGCTTATCGTTACGCCATTTAGATTAGTTATGTTGCGCTTGAGATACCTAATCAACTCATAAAATTCTTCAGGAGTTGTATAACCAACGGTATCGGGAACGTTAATTGTTGTTGCTCCCGCATCTATGACTGCCTCGTAGACCTCAACCAAAAAGTTCCAGTCACTTCTCGTGGCATCTTCTGCAGAAAATTCAATGTCATCCGTGTACTTAGTGGCATACTCCACGGCCTCTACGGCCATCTTTTTAACTTCTTCTGGAGTTTTCCTCAGCTTATACTTCATGTGAATTAGTGAGGTTGCTATGAATGTATGTATTCTCTTGCTTTCTGCATCCTTTAGGGCTTCTCCTGCGGCATCTATATCCTTCTTTACGGCCCTAGCTAAAGCCGCAATTGTTGGGCCTCTAACCTCCCTAGCTATTCTCTTTACAGCCTCAAATTCCCCAGGAGAAGATATTGGGAATCCTGCCTCAATGACATCTACATTAAGCCTTGCCAGTTGCTTTGCTATCTCTATCTTTTCTTCTACTGTTAAGCTAACTCCTGGGGTCTGCTCTCCATCCCTTAGTGTAGTGTCGAAAATCTTTATCTTCCTCGCCATCACTTTCCCTCCAAAAAAGTGGAAAGGGGAGAAATCACTTTTCAAGGCCTGACATTCTCCTAATGAACCTTCCAACTTTTTCGATCTCGTGCTCCTCGATCTCTTTCATTAGCTCTTTGAGAACTTCATCAGCCTTATCTGCCTTTGATATCCACTCTTTCGCAAATTCTCCACTCCTCACTCTTTCGGCATATTTCCTCATGTTTTCCTTAACGTGCTCGTCAATGACCTTAGGCCCTACGGTTAGCCCCCCGTACTTTGCCGTATCTGACACTGCCTTTAGCATTCCTGTAAATCCTCTTTCATAGATCAAGTCCATTATCAGCTTTGCCTCATTACATGCTTCAAAGTAGGCTAGCTCTGGAGGATACCCCAGCTCAACTAAAACTTCAAAGCCCTTCTTGATTAATTCTATAAGGCCCCCAACTAAGACAAGCTGCTCTCCTATTAGATCACTCTCAGTTTCGTCCTTGAATGTCGTCTCAATTACCCCAGCTCTTGTTGCCCCTATTGCCTTAGCCATGGCCAAGGCAAGTTCCTTTGCATGCCCAGTGTAGTCTTGATAAACTGCTATAAGGGCTGGAACGCCAAAGCCCTCAAGGAAAACCTCTCTAACTCTCCTCCCTGGGCTTTTTGGAGCAACCATTATCACATCAACGTACTCTGGAGGAACAATCTGCTTATAGTGGATGTTGAAGCCATGGGAGAACCCAAGAGCCTGTCCTTCTCTTAGGTAAGGCGCTATCTTCTCCTTGTAGACCTTCGGCTGAACAAGGTCTGGAATGAGTATGTGGACTATATCAGCCCTCTTAGTTGCCTCCTCTATAGTATAGACCTCAAACCCATCCTTCTGAGCCCTCTTCCAGGAGTTCCCTTCTGGCCTTAGGCCAAGTATAACGTGGACTCCGGAATCCCTCATGTTCTTTGCCTGTGCTTCACCCTGGCTTCCATACCCTATAACAGCCACGGTCTTGTCCTTGAGTATATCCATACTTACCTCGTTGTCATACCAAACCTTTACCACTCTAACCACCTCAATACCTTGTCACAACGTTTGAGATGTGTTGCCCAGGAGGAACCATTGGGAGAACATCATCCTCCGGATGGATTGGGACGTCTATAACCGTGGGAACATCAGAGTTCATTCCTTCCTTCACCGCTTTGAGCAACTCATCCATAGTCTCAGCCTTGTATCCATTGGCTCCATAAGCCTCAGCCAGCTTGACAAAATCAGGATTCTTTTTGAAATAAGTAGCTATGTATCTTCTATTGTAGAACATTCTCTGCCATTGGGCGACCATTCCCAGGGAGGAGTTGTTGAGAATTATCACTATTACTGGAAGATTTTCGTTGACTGCTGTGGCCAATTCTCTTTCGGACATCATAAAGCTCCCATCACCCGCAATATCCACAACTACCTTCTCTGGCTTTGCTACCTTTGCCCCTATGGCCGCTGGGAAGCCAAAGCCCATTGTCCCCAATCCACCCGAAGTCAAGAAAGTCCTAGGCTTTAGTATTGGGAAGAACAACGCTACCCACATTTGATTTTGTCCAACTTCAGTTGCAACTATGGCATCTGGAGGGAGGAGCTTCCTCAACTCCTTCAAAATCTCAGGGGGTCTGAGATAGTCCCCATCAATTGGGACTAGCTCTTCTTTATATTTCTCTTTGAATTCCCTAACTTTCTCTAACCATGGCCAGCTCTCTCTTTTCTTTGCCCTTCTAACAATTTCGTTGTAGATAGCCCTGAGTACTCTCTTGGCATCCCCTATAATCCCTAGGTCCACTTTTACGTTCTTCCCAACTTCCTTCGGGTCAATGTCAATGTGTATTATCTTAGCCTCTGGAGCAAAGTTCTCAAATTCGCTAACTGTCCTATCGCTCCACCTCATTCCTACAGCTATTATCAAATCAGTCTGAGGAAGGAGTTTGTTTGCAGCAATTTTTCCGTGCATTCCAAGATTTCCCACGTAGAGTGGATGATTTTCTGGGACGGCTCCTTTCCCCATGAAGGTGGCCATTATTGGGATTAGCAAGTACTCAGCTATAGCCAAAACTTCATCAGTTGCTCCTGACCAAACAACTCCTCCACCAACAATGATCACAGGTCTCTCAGCTGAGAGAATCATGTCAACAGCTTTCTTTACCTCTTCAGGGCAAGCATCAAGCTTAGGTGGTCTCCAGGGCGTTACCTTTTGGGAAATATCAACGTCAAAATCTACATCTTCAACATCTGTTTGAGCATCCTTAGGAAGGTCAATTAGTGTAGGGCCAGGTCTTCCTAGTGTGGCGATTGTGAATGCCATTTTTACAGCTTCGGGGATCTCCCTCGGTCTTTTCACCTGGTAATTCCACTTTGTTATTGGCTTAGTTATGTTTATGATATCCGTTTCTTGAAACGCCATCTTTCCTACCATGTATGTTGGAACCTGCCCTGTCAATGCTACTATAGGTGATGAGTCCATATATGCCGTAGCTATTCCAGTAACTAGATTTGTGGCCCCTGGGCCTGAGGTAGTTATTGCCACCCCAGGCCTTCCACTTACTCTTGCGTATCCATCTGCAGCATGGGCTGCTCCCTGCTCGTGTCTAGTGGTTATGTGTCTTATGTTGCTATCTAGTAGTTCATCAAACACTGGCATTATACTTCCACCAATTATCCCAAACGTGTGTTGCACGCCTTCTTTTTCGAGGGCCCGGACGAGGGCTTTTGCACCGGACATTTCCATGGAGTTGCACCCCCAAAATTTTTATACAAGCTTAGAAGGGGCCAGAAGTTGCCCCTTTCCCTTCAGAGAAGAATAATAAGCCCAATAATAGCTAGAATAAGGGCATCAAGAAGTAGGAAGTACTTGGATAGTTGGAGTGTTACTATGACCTTCATCATCACCTAAGGGTTCGTTACATATATAAAAAGTTTTCTAAAATTTTGTTGAATTTTTGACATATTAGATAAAAACCTCCGAACTAAAAAAGTTCTAACAGAAAATATTTCGAAACAAAAGAAGGGGAAATTTATAGCAAGATGTCAAACTTTTCAGTACCTATTCATCATATTTCTCAATATGTTGTCATATAGGAAGTCATCACTTACTAGATCAACTATTGTGTAAAACTCCCTCTTCCCTTCACTCTCCTTTTTACCTTCCACTCTTACTACTTTATCTTCCCTTGAATTGACCCACTTTATCATCACTGTCTTACTCTTTCCATCCTTATCTGCCTCTACAACTGCCACACCATATCTTGCTGGAGACCACCAATTGGCTTTGAATTTCACATTCCAACCGCTGGCCTTTAGGAATCTTTCAAACTTATCTACCATCTCCTGGGGGGACTCTCTAGTCTTCACTGTCACTGCTACCCATTGGGCTCCGTTCTCCATCGCCTCTACAACCACCTTCTTCATGGCTTCGAACTCCATACCACCCACCTCCAGCATTTTTGTCGTAGAGACAAAACCACCCCAAAAGATTAGGGGTGCGCGCAATACCAACTTGTCACTTCATAGAAGAAGAATAATAATCAGTATGACAAGTAACTTAACAGTGTAATATTTCATAGTCATTAAATTCTTCCTTATCTTTGTTTTGTTCATATACATCATCGGAAATATTGAAGATACTTGCCCATATAAAAACTTTTCGTTTATGTTCGTTTAGGTTCATATGCACACATCTGTGCCCTAACTTATACATTCAGGTATATAGAATATATAGACGGTAGGTTTTTAGGTAGCGAGGAGACTAGAATTACGAGAAAAATGGAGGAGCTACAGTACTTTCCCTACGAGAGGTTAAGGCCAAATCAGCGAGAATTTATAGAAATTGTGAAAGAAGCTGTAAAAAGAGGGGAAAACCTTATTGTTGAAGCTCCCACTGGATTTGGAAAAACTATAAGCGTTTTAGCTGGAGTCCTTCCCTATGCAATCTCTTTAGGCTATAAAGTTGTGTACCTGGCTAGAACTCATAAGCAGATGGATAGAGTAATAGAGGAGCTCAAAAAAATTAGGGAAAGGAATGAAGTTAGCGGAATTGAATTCAGGAGTAGAAGGGACTTATGTCTTCACTCCTACATCCAAACATTTGTCCAAGATGCCTACACTAGTATGATAGTCTGTAAAACCCTAAGAAAATTGGGAAAGTGCCCATTCTTTGAAAATATAAAAGAGAAAAGAGACAGAGTGGAGGAGATAGTGAGATTTTTCCTGAACTCTCCTCCTTTTCCCCATGAGGTTCTCGAATACAGCGAATTACTTGAGCTCTGCCCCTACGAAATTACGAAGAAAATTGGAGAGAAAGCTAATGTTATTGTAGCGAGCTACCTGTATATGATAAGCCCTCCAATAAGGCAGGCTTTCTTAGAAAACTTAGGTGTGGATTACTCAGATTTGATAGTTATATTTGACGAGGCTCACAACTTACCTGACCAAGCAATTTCTGCACTTAGTGATAGGCTAAGCATAAGGAGCATAGAGAGGGCCATTAAGGAGGCCGAAGAGTACGGAGAAAAGGACATTGAGAATTTCCTCTCAATACTCCTAAGGGGATTGGAGATTCTATACAAAGAAAAGCTGGAAAATTATGAAAGTGAAGAAGTCCCGATAAGGCCAGAAGAAGTGTTTCTTCACGTAGCTTCCGTTTTGGGATGGAGTGGAAGGGAAATCGGCATGATGTTGGAAGATATGATTGAAGTTGGAGATGCAATTAGGGAGGATAGAATAGAGAGAAACCTCCCCCCTAGAAGCTATGTTGGAAGGGTGGGAGAGTTTCTGTGGAATTGGCTTGCCCTTCGAGAGAGGGAAGATTACCTTCACCTCTTTACAAAAGAGAGAGGACTTGCGTTGGAGTTAGTAGCATTAGATCCCTCAGTAGCCCTCGAATTCCTTGAAGAGGTTCACTCTGCAATATTCATGTCCGGAACTCTTAGCCCTTTGGAGGCATTTAGAGATATAATAGGAGTTAAAGCAGAGTTAAAGAAGTTTCCCAGGATGATAAAGAGAGAAAATGCAATAGTTCTTGTGGCGAGAGACGTGTCTACAAGGGGGATAGAGAGAAGCCCATCCCTTTATAGAAGAATTTCGGAATACATATTTGAGGCAGTAAGAAATACCCCAAAAAATGTTGGAGTTTTCACAGCTTCCTATGAAGTTCTTGAAGGAATTCTAAGCACCAATGTCCACATAAAAATTGAAGAAGAGATAGGGAAAAAGGTCTTTATAGAGAAGAGAGATGCACCGTCAAGAGAGAATGACGAAATGATAAGAGCATTCAAAGAAGAATCCAAAGGGAAGGGAGCAGTATTATTTGGCGTTATGGGGGGAAGGAACAGTGAAGGGCAAGACTACTCCGGAGATGAAATGAACGGTGTTGTCTTAGTTGGGATACCCTATGCAAGGCCCACACCTAGAGTCCAGGCCCAAATTAGATACTTTGAGAAGAAATTCCCAGGGAAGGGGAGGTATTATGGGTACGTTTTGCCAGCCCACAGAAAGCTCACCCAAGCTGCGGGGAGAGTTCATAGGTCTGAAGAGGAGAAGGGAAGCATAGTCATTTTAGACTATAGAGTTTTATGGAAAAGTGTTAAGAAAGATCTTCCTGACTGGATGGTTGAGACAATGATTCCTGTAACCCTCCCCACTATGAGAATAAAACTTAGGAGATTTTGGAGGGACAGGTTAAATGAAATGGGACAAAAAATGGAATGATGGGATAATATTGGCATTGGAAACAGCTTTTATCTCATGGTTTACCTACGCTTTCCTCTACCAAAACTATCTTCTCTACAAGTGGCACAGAGGATCGCCCTTACCTTCAAAAATTCCCTTTGTCCTTGCAGGAATTTTCGTAGGCCTGGCATTCTTGGCATGGAAAGGGAGGAATTTACTTAAACCTTTGAGGGAAAATAATGGGGGTGCTTTGGATGAACGAAGTTGAAAGAACATTGGTAATCATAAAGCCCGACGCAGTAGTTAGGGGTCTAATAGGTGAAATTATAAGCAGGTTTGAGAAGAAAGGCCTCAAGATTGTTGGAATGAAGATGATCTGGATAGACAGGGAGTTGGCTGAGAAGCACTATGAGGAGCACAAAGGAAAGCCCTTCTTTGAGGCTCTCATAGATTACATAACGAAAGCTCCAGTAGTTGTTATGGTGGTTGAGGGAAGGTATGCAGTAGAAGTAGTTAGAAAGATGGCTGGAGCTACTGATCCAAAGGACGCAGCACCTGGGACAATTAGGGGAGATTATGGACTTGACATAGGAGATGCAATCTACAACGTGATTCATGCCAGTGATTCAAAGGAAAGTGCGGAGAGGGAAATAAGCCTGTACTTTAAACCTGAAGAAATTTATGAATACTGCAAAGCTGCAGATTGGTTTTACAGGGAAAAGAAGCAGGCTAAATGCTGAACTCTATTATTTTTGCCCTTCCATTATTCTTTAACCACTCAAGGAGCTCCCTCGCAAATTTAAGTTTTTTCATTTTGCTCTCCCATGCGGGGGTGTGATCCCTTAACCACGGCTTGCTCCACTTCCCCACAATCCCAGAGAAATCAAAGCCAACTAGTACTATCTCCTTCGCCCCCATCTCCTCAGCAAGAAACGCTGCCCTATCTCCGTCAGTAAACCCCCCGAAGTTGTAGACTATGTCTAAAGGTTCAGTTTGGCAAGTTCCCAGGACGAGGGGAAATTCCACAACTAACGGTAGCTTATCCATATTGTCCCCGTGAGCATGAACAACCATCACAGCTTTTCTTGAAGCTTCTAGGAGATCTCTTATTCTCCCATCCAAGTCTGTAACTACAACATCTGGAGTTATTCCGTACTCAAGAAGTGCGGAGGTAGCGCCGTCGGCAGCTATCTTGGTGCCGTCCTTAAAATCTCCCTTCTTTAAAGCTTCCTCTAAGTTGGGCCCAGCTCCAAACACATACACTTTTTGCATAATTATGGAATTAAGTTCTTCTTTAATTATGTAATTATCGTTTTCCATAAGTATGTCCCTCAATAGCTCAGCCGCTCTTCTGTCTTCTTCAATGGAGTATCCCATCTCTTTGACTATCCTTTCATAGAATGGCTTCCACTCCTCCCACTTCATACGATAACTGTTAAAACCTTCAATAAAGAAAAATGTTTGGGCCGATGAAGAGCGAGCCCGGCCCTGAGGAGATGATGAAAGCTACCACTTCTGAGGTCATCAACCAAAGAAAGCACCCATTCCTTCCATTTCTTCCTCACTGTAAGATTTTGCCTTGAACTCAGGCATCCTGTCTTTTAACTCATCGTACTCTTCTTTCGTTATTTCTTTCACTTCTTCTGCCTTTACGTGGAAATAAACGCCTGATTTTTCTGAAACATAGGCAATGAGGAATTCATTACTCTCTATTGAGTCAAAGTCAAGAAGTATCAAGTTTCCTCCAGTGAAGTCCCTCTTACACTTAAATGGAACGCTAGCGGCATTTAACATGGCATCCCCAAGGGCTAAGTTGGCCTTTGCTCCATTTATTTCAGTCCAGAATTTTTCCCCTTCAAAGTCTCCTTCAACAATCACAAGCTTTTTCATGCCATCAAATTCAACAACTGGAGCTCCTTTTTTCTTTAGAATTGCAAATAAGTCATCTATTGTCTCAGCATTTCTTAAACTGGCAACAAATCCCTCCACTTTCATTCCTTTTCCACCCTCTTAACCTCGCTAGAGACATTTAAATGCTTTTAGGTTTCCTAGCTAATCTCCTTCTTCATTTCTCCATAGGCAAAAGCACTTCTTTTTGAGATTCTTTTCCAGGTGTGTGGATCGTAAGCTACAAGCCCAAATTTTGGCTCAAAGCCCTTATCCCATTCGTAGTTGTCTATGAATGACCAGTAGAAGTATCCTCTCACATCAAAGCCTCACTCAATAGTTCTTCCTAAGCGAAAGCTTAAAATATTTAATGTATTATAGTAAAATAGAAGATTTACACGATGAAGTAAGCTAGTGAAATACTTGGTGTCCACCCAAAAACAATCCAGAAATGGGACAAGGGAGGAAAAATCAAAACCATTAGAACACCCGGTGGACGAGGAGAATTCCAGAAAGTGAAATAAAAAGACTCCTCGGAATAAGCGAGGAAAAGGTCGGAAGCAGATGGAGGCTCATCGGCTACGGCTTCATAAGGGAGTGACTTTTCTTTCCCGATTTCAATTTTGAAGTCTTGGTGGTTTTTATGAGCGAAAGCCGAAGGCGAGAATGGCTGGTCATTCCGGACACGAACTTTCTCCTCGTCCCAGGCCAGTTCGGCGTTGACATAATCGACGAGCTCCACAGGATTCTCGACGTTAAGTTTAAGGTAGTGGTTCCAAACGTCGTTTTGGACGAGCTGAACATCATAGAAAGGAAGTCGTGGAGAAGGGATCTGATGGCCGTCAAGATGGCGAAGAAGCTGGCAGAACGGTTCGAGACCGTTAAGATCGGCCGCTTCGGTGAGAGGCCAATAGACGACCATATATTAGATTTCGCGGTGAAAAACGAGCGCGTAATCGTCTGCACGAATGACAAGGGGCTTAAGAAGAGGCTCCGCGAGAGGGGCATTCCAGTTGTTCATCTCCGCTCGAAGAAGATTCTGGAACTTGAGGGGATGGTTGAGTAGTTGGGGCTTTTATCGGCTCAATGTTGTGGTGCTTTATCTCGAGCATTGTTCATTTAGTTTCAGCTCCTCCGCAACTTTAAGGTGAAGCTCTAAAGTCTTTTTAATGTTCCTTTTTTTAGCCCCCCGGACTCACGCATCCCGGCAGGTTGGAACGTAAGCAATATAGCTGCTCCCCGACTAGTTCAGGGATAACCCAAAATTTCATCATTGTCTCCCAGTACTCAACTTGTGGATTATAAATTTAAGCCGATTCCATAATTGTGCATAAACTATAATCCCTTTCCAAGGTAACCACCGGGTCTTAATTATAAATTTAAACTTATTGTTTGGAACCTATTGTTTAAAAAAAAGTTAAATTATAATTAAATTCAAAGTCTGAGTAGAAAAATCTATGGAGGTGGTATCATGGAATATATACCACCTGTAGGAGGAGACATTGGGATTCCAGCAGATACGTTTTTTGGAGTTAATGATGTGTTTGGAGTTAACTGGGGGGCTATATTAAATGCCGTTGGATACGCGTATTTTGCGGCAGTCTGGGTAGCAGTGGCCGCTATATTAGTGGCCATCAAGGTAGCTAAGGAAATCTTTGAGCTTTATGATCCCCGAAAGCTCGGTGTGAAGGGGGTTTAAAGCCTATGGAAACATTACCTCACCTTAATGATCTTTACGTGGCCAGTGAAGGATTACTTCAGATAATTCTAAAAAAAAAATTTAAAAGAGCCTCTTAGGGCTGCTCAACTTCCAGGTTTCCTTGAAAAATGGGACAAGTATGTAAAAGCAAGAAGAGCACTTAAATCTTGGCTTGATGGGATAAAAGGTCCCGTATTCGCTGCAATCGACATAACATACAAGTGCAATCTTAAATGTCCATACTGCTATGTATCTGCTCCTTTGAGAAAATCTGCTCCAGAACTGCCAACCGAAATTGTCCTGAGAGCGATTGATGAACTTGCAAAATTGGAAACTCTCGGAATATGTTTGTGCGGTGGAGAACCTGTCCTACACAGAATTCTTTAGAATCATAGAATATGCAAATGATGCAGGCATTCCAGTTAATTTTGTGACTAATGGTACCTTAATCACTGAAGAATTCGTCAAAAAGCTCTCTGAGTTAAATATTGGAAGTGTGCAGGTTTCGTTGGATGGATCAAAACCTGAAATCATGGACAGACTAAGAGGAAATGGAATATTTCACAGAGCAATTAATTCAATAAAAAGACTCATAGACTATGGGATAAATACATCCGTTGCATTTTGTGCAACTCGTATTAACATCCGAGACTTTCCCAATGTAGTTGAGTTGGCATCAAAATTGGGAGTGTTTGAAGTTAGATCTATGTACTTTGTTCCTGAGACTGAGGCACATATTAAATTAGCTCCTTCAGAAAGCCAATACAAAGAGTTATTGCAGTGGATTTACGATAACATAGAGAACTTCACAATAAAAGTTAACTTCGGAGATCCAACAGAGCATATAGTCCTTGGGCCATATCTTAATTCTGTCGTCATAACAATAAGCGCTGAAGGATACATTCTCCCTACCCCCTACCTTAACTTTGCATATGGGCATGTAACTGATGGGATTGAAGCTCTCTGGCCCGAACTTAGGGAGATTTGGAAACAGAATCCAGTCCTATTAACAGTATCCTCATATTTAAAGACGGAGAAAGACTTCGTGAAATTGAATAATGTTGGATTGACTAGAAAAAATGGGAGGAAGTATATAGATTTGAGTAGAATTTCCACGGATCAACAATTAGAACTTTCCAGAAAAATAAGGAGCGTGTTAATATGAAAGAGGAAGAGATCCATGTAGATCCTCAAATTGTGAAAAATATAACAGAGATACTAAAAAACATCAAAAAAATGAAAGTAAAACAAGACAAAAGAGTGAAGTGGAGGAGAGAAAATGACGGACGGATTATAACATTCAATCCAATTACTGGGAAAATATGTGTAATGAATCCAACTCTTGCCGAAATATACGTTATGACCAAAAATCCCAAGGGGTGTACCTTCGAGACTTTAATAAGAACCCTCAAGCAGAGATTCCCCTCTATCGATGAAAAACAGCTGGAGAGTGATATCCTAAGGGCAATGACCTGGCTTTTTATAAATGGATTCGTTTACCTTGAAGATACCAGCAAGAAGAGCAAGAAGATAAATATAGTAGACGTTATTATGGAGATCTCTAATCAAAAGAGGGGGCCGCGCCAATGAAGGCTTCAAGTCTCGTGATGATGATAGTTATAGGTACCTGTCTTTTCTTCGTTGTTGGAGTTCTGATAGTCTTGGATGGGGGCCTTTCGGCTTTGGATCTTCCGCTTTTTGTAGCATTAATAGTACTAGTGCTCTGGATGTTAAAAGTTGTTGTTTCGTGTCCCCTATCTGTTAATGTCCTAGACGAGCATAATATTGTAATTAAGACCTTGCTCGGAAACAAGAAGGTAAGGGCCTCTAAAATGGACATTGTCGATGTAAACGCATTCCTCATCGGAAGGACATACGGAGTTGGTATAGACACTAAAAACATCAAAGTTGGAACTTTCAGGACAGTAAGGGGAGATAACGTTTGGGCATGTTGTGTTGGTACAAAAGGAGTACTTATTGAAACAAACAACGGCAAAAAGATACTGGTGGGACTTGGTGAGGTGAGAGGTACAATAAGCCTTCGGGGGCATGTGTATGACAAAGATTAAAACAGTAATATTAAAAGAGTTCTGGACGTATTTTGGAAGCAGAGAGACCCTCTACTCCATTATTCTTCCCGCGGTTTCAATGGTATTTGTGCTGAGCTTTGTAATTGTTACTAGCTCACAGTACATCACGCCTCAATCAAGGGCCCTTGCATACAAACAGATAACTTCCAATCCCCAGCTGTTTGGAATAACAGAAAGCCTGCTTCAAGTTCTGGGGGACGACGCTATAACAATTGCCACCCTCATAGTCCAAATACCAATGGTTATCCAGATATTTTCGTTTATTTCAACATATAACGCTATAGTAGCATCCTTTGCTTTCGAAAGGATAAATAAGACAATGGAAGTGCTTTTTGCTTCTCCCTTAAGTGAGAGTGAGATAATCCTAGGAAAGATCATTGCAAGTATCATCGCTGGAACCCTCACAATGCTATCAGGGATTTTAATTAATGTCGCCTCAATCCAGTATGTTTTCATACAGCATGTGGGAAGACTATGGACGCCTACACTGGGCTATATGTTTTTGACGGTCGCTATGTCAATATCAATGCTTCTTTTTGCTATACCTATTGGCCTCACCCTTAGTGTAAGGGCTAAAGACGCAACTCAGATTAAGCTGGGAGGATTAGTCGGTATTATGCCATTATTGCTCTTTTTATTGGCAAGTAAGGTTCCACCGCAGAAGTTTTTTTCCATTGTGCAGATAATCGGGCTAACCAGCTTGGTAGTTTCAATAATCCTGGTGTGCCTGTCTAGAAGGCTCATAAATCGCTATTCATTCATAATAAACTAAAGGTGGTTCCTATGCTTGAAGTTGAAAATATCTCTGCAGGATATGGGAAGAACAATGTAATAAATGACATAAGCTTTACTGTAAAAAAAGGAGAACTCTATGTGCTACTTGGACCTAATGGTTCAGGAAAAACCACCACTTTTAGAGCTGTCTCAGGTGTCATCCCACTTTCCAAAGGGAGAGTCATTATAGAGGGCATTGACCTGAACAGGGAGCCAGAACTGGCAAAAAGAAAGCTGGGTTATTTGCCAGAGGGTGAGAGGGTATATCCCAATATTAGTGTGTATAAAAACCTCTTATTCTTTGCGAAGATCTACGATGTGGACAGGGGGAAGATTGATGTGGTCTTAAAAGAATTTGGACTTGAAAAATACAAAAATAGTCCAGCGGGTTATCTAAGTAGAGGAATGAGAAAAAAACTTGCGCTTGCCAGGGCACTTCTCCATGACCCAGAAGTTATCATTTTTGATGAGCCCTTCAGCAACTTGGACATGTCCACAGTCTTGAGATTGAGGGACGAAATAAAGAAAATGATTGAGAACGATAAAATTATCCTTTTTTCTACCCATATCTTAAGTGAACTTCAGTATTTCGAGGACGTAAACTGTAAGGTTGCGTTTATCAACGAAGGAAGGATTATATTGGAAAGAGAACTTGAAGAACTCGCTGGAAGCGTCAATAACATCCTAGTGGTGTTTAGAGTAACTGACAAGACGAGAGCAATGGAAGTGCTCACCAATCTGGGGTATGATGTCAGCATTGAACAGTCTGGGGTAGTAGTTAGAGTTTCCAACTACCACAAAGAGGTTCCTGCAATCCTAAAGATTCTACTTACGCATGATATTACCGTGTACGAGGCAAGGCCAAAGGAGTCACCCGTAGAAAGGTTCTATAGAGATTTTGTTGATATTAGCCCTCCAAATATTTAAAACCCCTCTCTTCTCCACCCGGTGGGGGGTTGGAATGTACGCAGAGGAAGAACTGATGGGTGAGATTAGGGAACTCCTCGGTGGCGAGCTCTTTGAGATGTACGAGAGAGCCTTTAGGGAGTACCACTACTACTTCGACACAACTAACTATATCGTCCTCAACGTCTACAACTTCAACGACCACGGATCTATCCACGTTCTTCTGACGACGAGGAGGGCCCTTGAGCTCCTCAGGATACTCAAGAAGTTCGGCATCCAGACGACCGCTGAAAAGCTCGGAAAGCCCTTCCGCTGGAGTAAGTTTATCGTCGCCTTTGGCGCGCTCTTCCACGACATCGGCAACATGATACACAGAAGCCCGCACTACCAGTTCAGCGTCTTCCTGGCCGAGCCGATAATAGAAAAGCTTGTTTCGGAGTTCGAAAAGGAAGACTCACTCCTCCTCAAGGCCCTCACACTGAGCGCCATCTACACCCACGACGAGGCCGTCCCCTGCACGACCATCGAGGGATCGCTGGTAACCATGGCGGATGGATGCGACATGGAGGAGGGAAGGAGTAGGCTCGTCCACAAGAAGGATAAAGTAGACATCCACGCCGGTTTCGGCCCTCGCCATATGAAGAAATTAAAATGTCTGAAGATTCTCAACTTCCTCAGCCATTCTCCCATCTGGAAACTTTATGGAGGGCATGCTTTTGACAATTCTAACTTTATGCATACCACCTAGCATTTTATAGGCAATTGAGTAGGCGTTTATTAGATTCTTTTCGACTTGGAAAGCCTTTTTGGGATCGCATATGAATGTCCGTTTGAGATTACTTTTCTCATCCACTACCCACCGCATCTTCCTGGACTACGGAGTTTATATTTTTTGTTCATTTAATATTAAATCTTCATAAAGTGCGGAAAGAGAAGCGTGTAGCTTAAATCTCTCTACAATTTCTCTCTGGAACTTTTTCAGTGACGCATTGTCAATTTGGAACTCGACATTCTCATACTTAATATCCCAAAGCAATAACCCTTCGGGAGGTGCAGGCGGAACCTTTCTGCTTTTTTCAAACTTTCCATTGAGCATTTCTACAATTCTTTCTTCTGCCAATACCCCCTGGGAACAAAGAACTAGGGCTGAAACTATTCTCCTAACCATCTCCCACAGAAAGCTCTTACCCTCAATCTCCACTACAACAACATTGCATTTCTCCCAGATTTCAATCCTATCTATGCTCCTAATTGTGTCTCTCCCATCCACCCTTGAGAATGCGGAGAAGTCATGAGTTCCCAGGAAGAGAAGGGAGCATTCTTTCATCTTCTTAATATTCATGCCCAGGGAGGGGAGATAGTATCTATAAACTTTGGTATTGGCCCAAAATCTGGGATGGAAGTCCTCAGGAACCTCAGCTATTCCCCAGATCCACACATCAGACATTCTAGAATTTAAAACCATGGGATTCTTTATCCTCTCATCTTCCGTTGATAAAGCAATGACGTTTCCCCTTGCACTTACTCCCCTGTCAGTCCTTGATGCACTCTTGAAATTTTCAAACTCGATGCCAGCATCACTCAAAGCCCTTAAAATTTCCCCCTCTATGGTCCTTACATTTGGCTGCCTCTGAAAGCCATGAAACTTAGTTCCATCGTAGGCTATTTTAAGGGCAACCCTCATATTTAAAAATGAGTGTGCTCCCTTTATAACTTCACGGGATGAGGAGAGATGAGGGGTAGCGTGAGTAGGATAGTGAGGTTTGATAATGAGGAAGAGTTTATTGACGAGATGCAGGCAGTGTTTGATGTCTTCAGCGAGCTCTCAAGCAGGTATGGAGGAGGAGACGTCATAGAGGGGATAATTCTATGGGACACCATTGGAATTCAAGATGACGAGGGAATTAAGATCTTCAGAGTTGGAGAGTTCCAGATGGTAAGGGGAAGTCTAAACCTTCCAGTTGAGAAGATATTTACCCTGGAGAGATTTTTCGACGAGATGGAGAGCAAGTGGGACGAGTTGAGTGTGGAGGATATTAAGTACTTTGTTGACCTCATGAATGAAAGCCTTGGAGAGGAGAGAGTTTACTACGACGCCTATGATCTAGGCTTAGAAAGGGGAGAAGCGTACATTGTTATAAATCTAAGATCCCTCCAATACCTTGACCATGTAGTTGATGTGGAGGATAGAGACGCTTTTGAGTGGGCATTGAGCACTTTAATGAAGTACATTTAGGTGATGAAAGTGGACGTGAGAAAAGCTTTGATAGAGCAGTACGGCTACGCCCCAGAAGATATAATCTTCGAAGTCAGAGGAAAGAGGATATACGCATACAAAAGTTGTGGAATTGAAGAGAAGGGTCATGAAGGAGTATATTTTGGAAAGATAGAGAGCGATGGAATAAGACTAACCATTGAGGGAGCATTCATAATTGGGCCAAAGGCAACAAAGAACGTGATTGAGGTTGACGATGAAAGGGCGAGAAGGTGGATGAGGGGGGAGGATATAGAAGTTCCCGAAGAGGGCAACAGGTGGGTTATACTCAAGTGGAGAAACTTCTGGCTAGGTGGAGGGAAGCTGGTAAATGGTGTAGTTAAGAATTACGTCCCAAAGGAGAGAAGGCTCAACGTCTAGTTGGAAACTTTAGGTTTTGGATAGGCATATAAATTCCCCGACCTTCATCTTTTTGATGAAGAAAGAAGCGAAGTATCTCCTCCTCATTGTCCTCATATCCTTTGGATTAAGCTCTCTAATTCTCGGCCTCCTGGGATTAGCTAGCTTCATACCCCAGTTCTTTACCTTGGCAATTGTAGATTCAATAAACCCGTGTACATTTGTTGTTTACACGATCTTCTTGATAGCCCTCTCCGTTAAGAACCTGCCAAAGAGGGCGATATATGTTATTGGACTATCCTTCATCTTTGCTGTTTACCTCTCCTATTACACTCTTGGAGTTGGCCTAATGATAATAACTGGAAAAATCCCAGTGACCTGGGCAGGATACCTTGCCATAGCCTTTGGATTGTACGAGATTGTAACCGGGATCTTAGAAAAGTCTAGGACGGTTGGAAAGGGAAAGCTGAGAAAGTTAGCATTTTCTACTGAGGCCACAATAGTTGGAGGGATAATCCTTGGACTCACGGTCTCCACGACCCTTCTCCCCTGCTCAATGGGGCCCTACGTTGTCTATGCAACTATAGTTTCAAAGATGAAAGCGTTGGCATACGTTTTGTTGGGCTTGTATAATTTGGTTTTCGTGTTCCCTCTCTTTGTAATCCTATTCGCAATGGGGAGCTTAAGAGAGAGTAAAGAATTCTCTCAAGCTATGGTGAGGCACTCAAGGGAGCTTTCTGTAATTGCGGGAATATTGCTCATAGGAATTGGACTCTGGGTTTTGCTTTAGTTTCAAGGTCCTCTTTTTGAAATAATTATCTAGAAAATCTCCCAGAACATATAGGCTTACAATAATCTATCCCAGGAGGGAATACCACCTAAGACCCAAGAAGGGATCCTTGAAGTAAGATGAAATTTACACATTCCTCGTAGGAAAACCAGTCTACGAGGAATTGGCCAAGCAGTTTGAGAATTTGAGACAAATTGAATCTAGAAAACGAGACAGTCCAATAATAGTCCTACTGTTGGCAGACACTCTAGCGAGACTCATAATTTCTCCCTCTATATTGCCTGTTGGAGTTGTTGCTTCCTTTCTGGGAGCTCCACTCTTCCTATACCTGCTCCTCAAGATGGAGGGAGCGAAATGACCAGGGTGAGAAACTTGTCATTTTCCTACAATGGAAAGGAGATATTAAAAGACATAACATTTGAAGTTAAAGAAGGAGAATTTCTAGCAATACTTTGCCCAAACGGGGCCGGAAAATCGACTCTGCTAAGGTGCTTAGTAGGTATACTAAAGTGTAAGGGCGAGATAGAGATCTGGGGAAGAAAACTTCATGAATACTCAAGGAGAGAATTAGCAAAGACGATAGCTTATGTCCCTCAAAGAGTTGAGCCCAACTTTCTGAGAGTGTTTGACATGGTTCTTCTAGGTAGAAGGCCTTATAGGAGAATCGTACCGAGTAAAGAGGATATAAAAGCGGTAGAAAGGGCCCTTAAAATCCTTAAAATTGAGCACTTAGCAGGAAGGCCAACAAGAACGTTGAGCGGAGGAGAACTCCAAAAGGTCGCTATAGCTAAAGCTCTAGCTCAGGAGTCGTCAATAATACTGCTGGATGAACCAACGAACAATCTAGATCCCAGGAGTCACGTTGACCTAATGAACTTGCTGAAGAAGTTGTCCCAGGAGGGGAAAACAATAGTGACGGTTATGCATGACGTGAATCTAGCCTTAAGATTTGCAGAGAAGCTGATGTTCATGAAGAATGGAGAATTAGTTGGAATAGTTGAAACAAAAAAGATAAGTCAAGAAATACTCGAGGAAACATTTAACGTAAAGGCTGAAATCTTTGAGACTCCTTCGGGCTTTAAGTTCTGCCAATTTTACTGAATCTCTATCCCATATACTTTCCTCGGATTCTCGACGTGAATCTTGTAGACATCTTCTTCGGTAAATAGCCCTTTCTGGAGGAACTCCTTTGTCCTCCTGGGAACGGTTTTTGGCCCCAAGACAGCCCCAGGCCTTCTTTTGTCATCTATGTAGTCAGTCTCCATGAGGAACCTATTACCTTGCTTTATTGCCTCTTCTATGTTCTTCCTACTGGCTATTATGCTCGGAAAAACTCCAACTTCTTCGGCAACCTTCACAAGAGGTGGAGAGAAGTGTTTAACAACTTTGTGGGGTTTTATGCCAACTTCTTTAATGTACTTCCCAAGCTCTCTAAACTTCTCCTCGTTAAAGCTCTCCGTGTGAAGTTGTACTGCACAATCAGCGTCTTTAGCTAGCTCCATGGCATACTTCATTATCTCTATGCTCGCCTCCCATATCTCCTGGGAAACTTCATAGTGAGGCCTTCCAACCTCACCTATTCCCACCGCTTTCCCTTCTAGGCACAACTTCTGGGCATATTCAAGGGCCTTCATCACCTCGTTCTTTGCAAATTCAAGCCCCTTGTTCCTTGCCAAGTAATCGAACTCCGCAGGATGAACGCCCACCACAGCATAAGCTTTCACCTGGGTTTCCTTGTTGATTTTCTCAACCAGCTCTATGTGGAAGTCCATGGCCTTCATGAAGTCTTCTGCTTTAAGTCCAGGAAAGCCGTAATCGTGAGCACTCTTGTACACCACAATTAGGTGAGTTCCCCCGGCCCTTTGAAACTGCTTGACAGCTTCCAAAAACAATCCATGATTTGGGTCAACGTGGAAGTGATTGTCCAGGATTATCATCCCCACCACCTAAGTTTGGTACACTTCAAGCACATCACCCTTCTTAACCTTTCCAATTTTTCCATCTATAGCCATAGCAATTTCATCGCCAGCTATTGCGAATTCAACTTTCTCTCTGTTCCTCTCAATTCTAACAACCCCTCCAACTCCCGATGGCCCTTTAACTTTAAAGCCAACTCCTATCATTCCGCTCTCAACAGTCCCAATTATTACTTCCCTCCCCATAACGTTGACCACTTCCTCAACAACTACCTTTCCTGAGGGGTTCTTGGATAGTATTTCAATTTTTTCTTTCTCTTCTTCCCTTCCCTTCTTTTTCTTTAGAAAGTCAAACAAACCCACGCTCACCACCTCATATAAGCTTACTCAATATTAAAGCTCCCAATAGTACAACTGCTCCAGAAACTAAGTATCCTTTGGGGATTCCCAGGAGAAAAATTGGGATTGCAACTATTACGAAGGGGACTATGGAAAGTGCGAGTATAACTATGCCATCATAAAACTTGAAGACTGGGAGCTCAATTCTATCATCTTTCATCTTGTGCTTAACGTAAAGGATTCCAATGGAAGAATATAAGAACGGAGAGGCTAAAAAGGGGATTAAGAAAAGGGCTTCAATTCCATTAAATGCGTAGCTCAGCAAAACTAGTATCGTTGAGAAAGTTAAAGGACTGAGAGACACTGTGAGCATTTTTCCCAAGAGGTACTCTCTCCTCTTAATAGGTAGAGAGGATAGAAAGGCGAAGGCTTCCCTGTCCATGGCAAATGCTGGATCAAGCATGACTAATCCAAGCACCGAAATTCCCATTATTGAAAAGAGCGTCATCATTGCGGGAAATCCCTCTTTTGCTAAGTTGTATATGAAGTATATGCTCATCAGGAGTGGAGAGAGAAACGTTCCCAGGTAGGGGTTTTTCCTGAATACAATTCTATAGTCCTTCCTGAATATTGCTATTATCGGGTTTGTTACCGTGAGCTCATACTTTGTGGTGACTCTTCCATAAGTCTTTATTCCACCTAAGACCTCACCAAGCTTCTTCAAATCGTAAAAGTACAGGGCTAAAAATGGAAACGTGTACACAGCTAAGAGAACTAGGCTCTTAGAAGGTTCATAAACAGTGCTGGCCGCAAAGGGAAAAGCTACGAAGTACTTTCTGAAAATTGGAGCTATAATCTCGATATTCTTCTCTAAGACTCTCATAAGAGCTTGAATTACAAAGTAAATACCGGCGATGAGCAAAAACCCCGTGACCTTTGCCAAAGTTTTTATAACGCTTCTCTTCCCCACGTGAACTCCGCTGAACTTTATCTGGAGGAATAGTGCCAAAGAGTGACCCATTAGTATCGCAGAGAATATCCAGAGTATTCCCAGGAGTGAGGCAATGGGATTGCCCAATGCTAAAGATGCTGGTATTAGAAATACAAGGGCTGGAAGATTTTCAACGAGTAGGGTTAGAGAAACTATAAAGTTTAAATTTCGCAAGGGCAGAGGTTTTAGAGGCTCAACAGCTTTACTTGACAGCAAATAGGCAGTTGCAAGGGCCGTTGAATATAGGGTTAGAATGAAGGGAATAATAAGGTAGGAAGAGAAGAATATCGCCTTTTGTAGCTCATCTTCAGAGTAGAGAATTGAAATTGCGATCATCAATCCAAAGAAGAGATAAGAAATGCTTTGCAAAAACACTCCCCACTTTATATTTGCAGAGTGCTTTAGTGAGCTCTTAAGCTTCTTTGGATCATTCATTATGGAAGGGTTTTCCTTTATCATGCTGAAGTGGACCTCTCTGTAAATTGTCTTTATTATCTCCCACATCATCATAGGGCCTCCTTCAGCGCTGAAACTATGTGCACAACTTCCTCCTTTGCCTGGGTAAGCTTGAGGAAAACATCCTCCAATGTCTTCTCTTTGGCCATCTCTTTTAACTCCTCAATGCTTCCCTCAGCAATTATATTGCCATTGTACATTACTCCCACCCTATCACATATTAGCTCAGCGAGGGCCAACACATGGGTTGAGAATACTATAACTTTCCCCTCCTTCTTGAATTCCAAGAGTAGTTCTCTGAAAATCCTGGCACTCTTCGGATCGAGCCCGTTCATAGCTTCGTCAAGAATCAAAACCCTGGGATCATGCAAGAGGGAGGAGATTAGGGAAACTTTCTGCTTAGTTCCGAAGCTCAAAGTTCCGATAAGCTGATTCATGTACTCTTGTATTCCGAAGGCGTTGACTAGCCTCTCCACTCTCTCTTGAAGTACATCCTTGGGGATTCTTCTAATGCTCCCAATGAAGCTGAAGAACTCCGCTGGGGTTAGGCTTTCATACAAAGCTGGCGTTTCAGGAACATAACCCACTATCTTCTTTACCTCTATTGGATTCTTAGTAACATCGATCCCTTCAACTATAACCTTTCCCTCCGTGGGGGGTATAATTCCAGAGAGAATTTTCATTGTGGTTGACTTCCCACTTCCATTGGGGCCAAGCAGTCCATAAATCTCCCCATTGTTTACAGTGAACGTTATTCCATGGAGAACTTCAGTTGAGCCAAACCTCTTCTTTAACCCTTCAACCTCTATCAAATTACCCCACCAAATCTTTAAAACATTCTTAATGATAAAAACATTTTCGAAGAATATTAAAATTAAAACATGCTAGAATAGAATCTCACTCTCCTTCTCCATTACCCAAACATTGTTATTGTACTTCATGTCAATCCCAAATACTCCGATAAGCCCTCATTGAATACCATGATATCTAGGGGCTATAGAAAGCTTAAATATTGGGAAAGCCCAACTAACTTGGTGATAATCGTGAACTATCTGGAGATAAAAGTGCTCGATGAGAACGGTGAGGAAAAGCCCTTAAAGGACTTCGTCCTCGGAAAGTGGACGGTACTCTACTTCTACCCAAAGGACAATACGCCCGGATGTACAACTGAGGCAAAAGAGTTCAGTGAGCTGATTAAAGAGTTTGAGAAGCTCAGCGTCCAGGTCATAGGTGTTTCCCGCGATTCTCCCAAGAGCCATAGAAGTTTTAAGGAGAAGTATAACCTCAGGGTCAAACTCCTTAGCGATCCGAATGCGGAGCTTCACAAGGCTCTCGGTGCATGGGGCAAGAAGAAGAGATATGGGAAGGAGTACGAGGGGGCGATAAGGAGCACGTTCATCCTTAATCCAGAGGGGGAGATTGTCTGGAAGAAGATAAACGTAAGGGCAAAGGGACACGCGGCCAAGGTTCTTGAGACCATTAAAGAGCTGATTGGTTAGCTTTCCTTTTCCAAAAACTCTTCAAAAACTTCCAAGAGCTTCTCCGGCTTTTCTTCGTGGGGCAAGTGGCCGCATTCCTCCATAACAACCAGCTCTGCGTTGGGAAGAACCTCAGCAAGCTTCTTCCCGCTTTCAAGGGGAACTATTCTGTCCTCCCTGCAGTGGACTATGAATGCTGGAACTTCAAGATTCTTCAGTTCCCCAGCGATGTCCGGGAAGCTTGAGTACTTCATCACCCAGAAAAGCCCCTTGTCCCAGTCTTTGACCTTTAGAGGCGCCTTATAGCCCTCCCTAACTTCGTCGGTCAGCTTGCTCTGGTTGTACCACGCGTTTTCAAGCACATCCTCAAGTCTTCCCACTGAGGAGCGGATGAAGAGCGGGAAGAACTTCTCTGTGAGAGGGAGGGAGTAAAGGATGCGCTGGAGCGTGGAGGGTTCCCTCGGACTCCACGCAGGAGCG
>NZ_JASKLM010000022.1:0-30936 GCF_030153625.1 Pyrococcus sp.
TTGCACCCCGCGGGACGGCCGTTTCACCGCTCCCCTCGGGATTGTCTGCGGGTTAACTCGGCTCCCGTCACCGGGAGCCTTCACCGCTTTCATCCACATCCCCCGAGGGACGTGTCGTTTCTGTGCCGTTGCCCGGCCTCTCGGCCGGTGCCTTACGGCACCGCGGCCCCGGTGCGGTGGGCGGAACTTCCTCGGGCACGAGCCCGACAGCCCCCAGCCCCCTCGCCTATTTTAGTTTTTCTCTCTGGAGGCTATAAACTTTTGGTACCAGAGTCTAGCCACTTCCTCAACGAGTTCAGCCTTATAAAAGGCCTCTCTAAGGCTTCTTCCAACTGTAACAACCCCATGTCTTTCAAGTACAACTGCATCATAACCCTTCATAGCTTCAGAGACTTGTTGAGCCAATTCAACACTCCCTGCAGGTCTAAATGGAAGCACGGGGACTTTCTTAAGATATAACTCAGCCTCAGGGGTTATCATAGGAGCCTCCCTCTCAAAAATAGAGAGGACTATGGAGTAAGGAGGATGAAGATGAACTACTGCCCTAACTTCGGGCCTATTCCTATAAACTCCCAAGTGAAGGCGGTATTCGGAGGAGGGTCTTACAGAAGAAACCACTTTCCCATCCAATTTTACAACAGCAATCTGACTTTCGGTAAGCTCTTCCATCACGCTTCCAGTCCCCTTTATGAACACGTAGTTCCCAACTCTAATGCTCATGTTTCCTCCAAATGAACCAGTTAAGCCTTTTCTATGTGCAAGCTTTGAATAATGTATAAGCTTCGCCTTAATGTTCCTCATCAACGACCACCTCTATTCCACACTCGGTACACAAAGCTTTTCCTTGCTTCCACCTAAGATGACCCCCACACACTGGACAAACGTCTAGCTTTCCACTCTCTTTCCACAGTTCATAAACTTCTCTATCAATTTTGAGAACAACTTTGTCTTTTCCCTGCTTAAAATCACCAAGAACTGGGTAGCTTCTAAGCTCAAAGGTCTTTCCATCAATTATAACTGGCTCTATTCCTAAGTTTTCCTCATACTCTAACTCATTTGAGGGAAGGATTTCGACGACATAACATTCGATCTCCTTGTCATAATAAGCTATGAGTTCAAGGGCATCGCTCAGCTCTCCACTAGACGAGAGAAAGTCAACGACAATCATGTTCTCCCTGGGAATTAGAAGGGCAATCACAAACCTATTTCTAAATACAGCAAGACCACTTCCCGTACACACTCTTTCAAAACCCAAGTTTTCTAGGAGAGAGGCCACATCATCTCCAGTTGGCAGGCCCTTTTTCTCAACTATCATTTTCCACAATCGTCTTGCAAGTGAAAAAGCTCCCATTATAGGTTCATAAACGTCTGGCATTTCTTCTCACCATTAATAGGAATGACAAGAGGCTAAATAACACTTTCCACAAGGATGGGAAACATAAGAA
The DNA here is from genome assembly GCF_030153625.1 of Pyrococcus sp. Classification (NCBI taxonomy): domain Archaea; kingdom Methanobacteriati; phylum Methanobacteriota; class Thermococci; order Thermococcales; family Thermococcaceae; genus Pyrococcus; species Pyrococcus sp. Next base: position 1,446 of record NZ_JASKLM010000022.1, read on the forward strand.
CTCCCATGTAAGTTACCCTCCTAACCTTCCAAAGAGGAGCCACAAACCCAAGAAACATAGCTGAAATCATTACTAAAACTCCCAAAATACCATCGTATAAAAATCCCAGAAGAAACAGAAAAACAATTATTCCCAGGATAGTAGGCCTATACTGCCTAAAGGCGACTTTTCCAATAATTATCGCCAACCTGGGAGCAAAAATTAAGAGTAGCATAGATGCCGAAAGACCTAAAAGGTAGAGAAATGGCAATTCTTGAATCGAGACATTTCCAATGGCTACCATTACTCCATTTCTCGTCTTTCCAGTAAGTGCTAAGTTTGCAAGAGAAAAAGAGTATGCCGCCGTGTTAGTTGAATAAACTATTGTCAAAAACTCCCTATCATCTTTTGTAAACTTCGAGCCTAGGAGTGAAGCTTGACCGGCAGTTAGAGTGGGTAAAAGAGATGCCAAAGCTCCGAAAAAAGTGCCAAAAATAGAGAACTTTACTAACCTCCAGGAAGGAATGCGAAGAGGGGCATCGTAAACCTTAACACTTTTTGGAGGATGCAAGTAAGAGTCAACCAGCAAAGGAAGGGCAAATAACCCAGTAAAAAGAGGATAAAAGGGATCTGAAATCGGAAGAGAAAATACCTCATATCCTAAAAATCCAGCCAGCAAAAATATAACTAAGGCTCCTAGTTTGTTCCCCTGGGAAAGAATTAGAAAAAGAGACAAGAAAACTACAAAAATAATCCCAATCTTAAAACTGTACTTGGGGGCGACTAAAAAATACGCGGGAAGAGTTGCAATTGAGAAAATAAGGGCCAATGTGCTAGCAAAAAGAGAAAGCTTTACAACTTCTCCAAATTTTCCTTCAAGAACTAATCTATGAGAAGGTAAAAGAGAAGGAACGCTATCATCGGCATCAGGAACTCCAAAGAGAGCTGAAGGAATAGAGTCCAGAAAAGTATGAACTAAACCCATTACAAAGAGAGTAGGGATAGGTAAGCTAAGTCTACTAAGAGAATTTACGTGAAGCCCTGGCGTTAGGCCAGTTAAAGTTCCAAAACCAACTCCAGCGATTAACTGCAGTAATTCACGCATACATCCTCCTCTCCATACACTATTAACATGGGCTTGTCATAATAGGTAGAGAAGACTCCATAGGCTGTAATATAGTCCCCTTCTCTAACTTTAACACCCTCTGGAAGCTTCACAGAAACTTTACATCTATTGAACTCTACTAATATCTTATTTTTGCTTACCTTAACGACCTTCCCAGCAACTTTTCCAACCTTCCCTATTTGGGGAGTGCATATCGAATTTTCCATGTCCTCTCTTGCTGTCAAATTACATTCAAGGCAGAGATAACTTCCAAATCTCTTCAGAGCTTTGAAGTGAACTAAGTCCCCAACTCTTCCCTTCACTCCAAAAACTTTCTTGTCAAGACATTCAAGCTCTAAATACTCGAGAAAGACACGTGAAACTCTACAGCTTCCTACAATTATTTCTCCAACTTTTGCCCCCTCTATATTTGTAGTTTCCTTTGCGAAATCCACAACACTAAAGTTTCTAGCATAAACTGAGATATAGTCTCCAGAAACTTTAGTTATACCAACGATCTTAACAACTTGCCCAGGAGTTAAAGTCTGATTGTCGGGAAGATACGCCCTGACACTTTTGTTCATCCATAGAATTCCTCCTGGATTACCCCCATATAGCACAACTCCAGTGAATTCAAAGGGATAACCGTCTTTTGGGTAAGATAAGAAACCAAGAGATTTGTATTCAACTGGGACTAGCTTAGTTCCAAAGAAAACCCCCTTAACTTCTACAATCTCTCCAATTGAAACATTTTCGAGCTCAAATTTTAACTTAACCTTTTTAGGAGTCAAGATATAAGGATAGTAATCAACCCAATAAGCCCCCGTAACTCGAACTAAACTAAGTTCTTCTCCTTCTGTTTTTTCAATTATTCTCGGCTTAATAGCTTCCCCTCTATAGACTCCAACAATTTTATATGCCTTACCAACTTCCAACCCAGAGAGCACGGGAACAGAAAACTTGCCGTCAGTTATTATGCTAAAGTCATCAGAAGAATACACACATATTCCCTCAAACTCTACTAAATCTCCTTCTTCAGCTTCAATAATATCTTTCGGAGGGGGATTAGAAAGAGAAATAGCCAAACTCAAAAATACAAAAAACATTAGTAAGTAAACAACATCTTGTCGCATGCTATTAATTAGAACTTTAAACTTAAATATTTTACTCCATTATTTAATTAATTTTATCCCTGAGGAAGTTATACTGTACTCCACCCAATCAAGCTTGTGAGCCGTTCTCCTCATACCATATACACGGAGATACCTCTTCAGAGTCTTTCCTTCTTCCATAAGTTTAAGCTCAATAATTCCATCTACTATAGCCTTGACCATCATTTCAACTTGAGGCTCTTCTATGCCCGAATTCATTTCTAAAATCCAAACTTGCTTGTTTCTGTGTGCAAATTCTCTCAGCTCTTCTAAAAACTTATAAATTTCTTTTCGTGATATTTCAAAGAATATTGGTGTCATAGAGGATATAAATCCAACGACATTTTCTGCTTTTGTTGTAGAGAGTATTCTTAAAGTTGTGTCCTTAATAGCATCTAACAACCTTGTAGTATCACTTATATCTGTAATGACGGATTCATCAAAGGAGAACTTCGGAGCTTTTCTAAGCCTCTGTGTATAAGCATCAAGCAAGACAATTTTATCATCAAGATAAGGCATAAACTCCCAGCCAAAGTCTAAAGCATTGCTTACAAACTCATATTTAGAGATGTCAATTAGTACACCTATAACATAATTTCCATTTCTTACTTGAGTACTAGTAAACTGAGAGATAAAAATGCTTTTTCCAGCTTTGGGATCCCCAATAAGAAGAACTACACTACCCCTTGGAATACCTCCACTTATTAGATCATCAATAATCCCTGTAGGAATTCTTTCTACCCTAACCTCTATATTCTCAACATTCTCAACTTCATTCACGACCATTAATATCACCTAATAAATTTCCCCACTTGGATACACGACAATTCCATTTGGTCCTATTTCAAAGGGATACTTCTTCATTGAGTGTCTGGTACCACGCATTTTTCTTATCAAGATGTACCTCTTCAACTCAATATTCCTTTCTTGTAAATCTAATATCACTACTCCTCTAGCTATGAACTCCTCTATTCCATACCTGCTAATTCTCCCATGCTGAGGATCAGGCGTCTCAGTAGTTAAAATCGTTGTAACTCCCATCTCAAGTAAAATTGTGTTTAACTTTAGCAAGACTTCTCTTATTCTATTTTCTTCTTCAAGTCTCATAGCTATTGATGGTATAGAATCAATGACCAACCTCTTAGCATTAATAGCCTTGACAACCCTATAAACGTATCTTAGAAAGTTTTCAACATTAAATCTATCTTCTAAAACGAATTTTTCTTCACTTGGAATTCCAGCAATAGAGCTGACTCCATCTATTATTGCGATTTTACCTTCCTTTTCATACTTCTCAAAATCCCAACCAAAGGCGGCCATCTCCCTTCTCAAATCCTTAGCTCTCTCTTCCAATGTTACAAATACTCCTGGTTCTCCGTATTCTTCAGCTCCTTTATAGATAAATTGAGCTGCAAATGTAGTTTTTCCTGTTCCAGTTCCGCCAGTTAGCAGAACTGTAGTACCCTCAGGGAAACCTCCCTCAATTAATTCATCAAATCCAGGAATTCCACTTTTAACTCTTCTAATTGGTTGAAGTGGCATGAGCCTCACCTCGATGACTTTGGCTCAACTAATACTTCTTTGGAGAAAATAATATAAATCTTTTGTTTCTTTTCGTGCCTAGGCTGTCAAAATTACAAAATTTACAAAGCCCCACTAAAAAATTGGAGAATTTAGAGAGAACAATACTCAGTTCCAAAAATTTCCCCAGTAGCAGAGTACTCTAAAGCTCTGCAGTCATGACAAATATATCGGAAGGTACACGACTTACACTGTGGAATTTTGTCCTTAGTTAATTTCCACCATGTTTTCTTTAGTCTCTGCTTTCTTAGTATTGCCTTTAAGGATTCCTTAGTAATGTCACCAACTATGAACTTTCTTAACAGGGGACAGGGTGTTACAAACCCTTCTGGGCTAACCGCCACTAGTCCTGCCATACAAGGATGATAAGTTATTGAGGCTGGATTAACGATTCTTCTGATTTCAAATAGATTTCCATTAGATAAATACCTTGCAGATGGAGGGTATACTATATCAACCCATATTTCTCCGCTGAAGTTTATATCTAGGTTCTTTATTTCATTGTACTGAGAATAGGGAACAATTAACAAAAGAACATCCACATCGGGAATTTGGTGGTTTAACTCTTCCAATGTAACTTCAAGAATAACCTTAAATTTTCTTTCCTGGGGAATACTATGATAATCTTCACTCATCACAGTTAGATAAGTTGTCAATCCGAGATTTGCTGAATATTCAGCTAGCTCAATTCCCTCTTCGATAGAATCATAGTTCGTTATAAATACCTCCCCTTCAGGAGTCAACTTATAAAACTCTTTGAGTATTTCCTTGAATTTTTCAATTCCTATCTTTTCCCTGTAGAGAATAAATTCATTGTTTCCAATACATCCGATGCTTCTTGTTATACCCTTACTCTCGGAAAACTTGCCTTTTCCTTTTCCTATGGCCAAGATAATTCTCTCCAATTGTCCTGCATGTGGGATAAGTACCCATGGTGGTTTTCCTATTGTTGTTATACCTTTACTCTCTATAATAGACATCGAAGTCAGAACTTTACTCTCTGCCACAGGACTCACCAAAAATTTAAGGTTAGAAAGAGATATATTAACTTTTTCTATACGGATTTTGCATACCACTAAAGATAGTATGCAAAAAATGTTCTACTGAGCTGGAATATGTTTGTCTCCCTCTATCCAAAATTCTCCCTTAGTGGTAATTTCTCTTTTCCATACGGGCACCCTCTTCTTAACTTCATCTACAATCCAGGAACAAGCTTCAAATGCCTCCTTCCTATGCTTCGCTGAAACCACAACCAAAATTGTATTCTCAGAGATATCCAACTCTCCAACCCTATGCCATATAACTGCATCAAATATTGGAAACTTTTCAAGAGCCTCCCTTCTAATTTTCCCCATTTCTTTTTCAGCCATTTCCTCGTATGCTTCGTAAATAAGCTTAAGAACCTCCCTTCCAGCATTTTCGTTTCTCACTTTCCCTAAAAATGTAACTATCGCTCCCACAGAGGGATTTGAAACAAGTGATACTGCCTCATCTAAATTAAAATCCTCAGGCTTTTTTACTAGTCGAACTTTCTTCATATCATCCACCAGTTAAGCTATTAAAGTGGAAAATTAATAAGTTTAGGGGTTTACATGACAAGTGAAGATATTATTAATGCACTCAAAGCAGGCAATATTGAAAAAGCTAAGGAATTATTAACCAAAGAGATTGATAGATTAACAGATGAGGAACTAAGAGAAGTTTTGGAAGTAGCCGAAGAAGTGGCAAAAGAAAAAAGGGATTTAGAACTCTATAAACTCGTAGTATACTATTATGCAGAGTTTTTTGGAATAAGTAAACTCCATGAATTTGAAGAATTTGCGAGAAAATTTGAGACAAAAGGCCTACTTCATGTGGCCGACCTGTATTCCCTTCTCGGTTATCCAGAAAAAGCATTAGAAATTTATGAGGGAGTACTCGCAGAAGAAAAAAGGCCCGAAATAGTCGGAGAAGTATATTACAGCATAGCCGCAATTTATGAGGAACTACAAGAATACGAAAAGGCAATCGAGTTTATAAGAAAAGCCATTGAGGAGTTCAAGGCAGCAAATGCAAAAAGAAAAGAACTACAAGCCAGAGTCTACGAAGGTTACTTACTCTACGAATCAGGAGATAAAGTAAAAGCAAAAGAAATACTCGCAAAATTATTGGCAGAAGTTGAAGATAAAGAGCTAATAGCGCAAATTCACTTAGCCTTTGAAGAGATGTTTGAAGATGAGGAAAATTACGAAGCAGCATTTCATGAATGTCTATATGCAATGATAAACTCCAAAGACTCGGATTTCTTTGAAATAGCATTCGATGGTCTAGTAGACTTAATCTGGCAAGCAATAATCGACGACTCTTTTGAGGAAATATACAATAGCATGCCAATGTTTAAGGTAGCATTCCCAGAGCTTTCAGATTTCTTTGAAGGAGTAAGGCTAATAGCCCTTTATAAAGATGGAAAAGCTGGAAGAGAAGATGTCAGTGCAATTCTAGATAGAATAAAAGACGAGAGATTGTTATCAATACTCGAATTTTTGGGAGAGGCAGAGCTATGAGAAGACTAAATTTTGAAAAGGTAGTAACTAGGTTAGTAGAATTCATCAAAGAAAATGCCAAGCAAGGGGTGGTTATCGGAATCAGTGGGGGAGTTGACAGTGCAACAGTAGCGTATCTAGCAACAAAGGCTCTAGGAAAAGACAAAATTCTTGGCCTAATAATGCCCTACTATGAAAACAAGGATGTTGAAGATGCAAAATTGGTGGCAGAAAATCTTGGAATACGATACAAAATAATTAACATAAAACCAATAGTTGACACTATTCAGTCCTCCCTGGATGTAGCTCTCGACAGGAAAAGCCTGGGAAATATAATGGCAAGGGTAAGAATGGTGCTTCTTTACTCTTACGCAAACTCTCTAGGAAGACTTGTTCTTGGAACTAGCAACAGAAGCGAGTTTCTCACAGGATATTTCACAAAGTGGGGAGATGGAGCTAGTGACTATGCTCCTCTAATAAACATATACAAAACAGAAGTGTGGGAGGTTGCAAGGATTATAGGTGTACCACAGAGCATAGTGGAGAAAAAACCAAGTGCAGGACTGTGGGAAGGACAGACTGATGAAGATGAACTAGGAATTTCATATAAGCTCCTAGATGAGTTACTATGGAGACTTGTAGATCTCAAAATGAGCAAAGAAGAGATTGCAAATGAACTAAATGTGTCAGAAGAAATAGTAGAACACGTTGAAAAATTAGTGAAAAACAGCGAGCATAAGAGGAGACTCCCCATTGGACCGAAAGTTGATGATCTCATAATAGAGCCTTGAGTATTTCTAACCTTCTTTTGCTCATTAACACTTTTGGATGCTTCATGAGAGCTTTTACTACCTCGAAATAATTTCCACCAGCTAGTTTTTCTAAGTCAGTCCCTCCAAGTAATTGAACGAAAACATCTATGTCCTCATCTGTTAGTTTTTCCATTGCCCTTCTAAGCTTCAGTAGTCTCTCCATCTTGGGCCCTTCAACTTCCCACCACTCTTTGGTATAGTTCTTCAGTAGTTCTAGATTCTCCTCCTCCAGTGCCTTAACTATCCACTTTGCCAAAATGTTAGCAGCTTTCATTGCTTCATACATTCCTCCTCCATGGACTGGATTTACTTGCCTGGCGGCATCTCCAACTACAGCCACGTTTTCTTTAACTAACTCTCTTACAAAGCCACCCACTGGAACAAGGCCAACGTTTATCTCCAATATTTTCTTCGTGGGAATGTTGTTTTCTTTAAGCCACTTGTCCAGATAGTACTTGGCAGTTTTCTCATTGTCGGAGTTTATTCCAATTCCGACGTTTGCCCTATCTTCATCTTTTGGAAATACCCAAACATATCCTCTAGGAGCAATTTCATTTCCAAACCACAAATGAATTAAGTCTGGGTCGTATCCTTCGATTATCATTTCGTATTCATACGCTGAATCAAATTCATGGGGAGGAGCATAGGTATTTATCCCCGCAAGCCTTGCAACTGTGCTTTCAACTCCATCAGCCGCTACTATTATCTTAGCCTCAATTTCGACTAACTCGCCTTCATGTTTTGCCTTAACCCCCATAATCTTACCTTCCTTTCTTAGGAGATCGATAACTTCGGTCCTTGCCCAAACATCAGCTCCAGCCTTTGCAGCATAATAGGCGAGCATTTTATCAAAGACTTTTCTCTCAAGTATAACTCCACTTACCTTGTCATACCTAAGCTCGGCCGTATATCCACTAGGAGAGTAAATCCTCGCCCCATAAATCTCTCTGTTTATGAACCTTTTATCATATGGAATGTCAAATTCCTTGAAAACGTTAACATTTATTCCCTCTGCACACTGTTTTGGAGTTCCAATTGCAGGTTTTTTATCCACAAGAAGAACTGAAAAACCAGCTTTTGCAACGTCTCTTGCCACAATGGGACCGGCAACTCCTGAGCCAACAACCACTACATCGTACTTCATTGTGCCACCTCCTCATAACTGAGAGCTCCCACAGGACAAGCCTTTATGCATATCATACAAGAAATGCACTTATCTTCAAAGAACTGCCATGATGATGAGACCCTTATTGCCAATGCCGGACAAACTCCTGCACATCCTCCGCACAGATAGCACTTATCTTCGTTTACGAGAACTTTAATCTTCTTCATTTCCCTCCCCTCTGAGTATTTGCTTTTCGTCAAGAACAACAGTATTGTTATTTATAACCTTTACTGGAACATAGCGAGCCATTTCAGATATTTTCTCCCTGACTTCGCGCTCCTTTAAATTTAATTTATCACTCAACTCTTCTACAGTTGCCCTTCCATTGAGAAGGAGATAATGAAGTATTGCCAATTGCGTCATGTCCCCGATCTCCTTTAAGTATGCCTCCTTTATTTTCCTCATGAGAGAACTTCTATAACTCTCAATAGTCTTAAATGCTTCCAGAACTTTTTCAAGCTCTTTATTTGCTTTGATAAAGTCAGTAATCATTTCTTTTAATGTTGAAGGTTCAGTATCTAGGCCAGAAAGACTAATTTCAAAATCTCTAAGCTCAGCATCTCCCAGATCTAGTCCTTTATACCAAAACATTTCTGGAGTTAATGTGAAAACATAAGATTTCGCTATTGAAATTTTATAGTACTTTTTTGTAGGCCCAATAAAGCGTTCTTCTTTTTCGTAGGACTGAAGAACACCTTCTCTTTCCATTATCTTAAGATGCTTTGCCACAGCAGTTGATGACACTGAAACTTTGCTACTTAAAAGGCTAAAGTAGCATTCCATACAAGTTAGGTGAGATAACAAATCCCGCCTTACTTTGTTCCCCAATATGTAAAACAAGTCTGGTTCCATATTCATCACCTACCCATATCTGTGGCGCAAAGTTTATATATATTGTGCATTCAACCTAAGGTTGACAACCTAGATTTGAACCAACTCTAGGTTGGAGAATTAAAGTTATAAACATTTAGATAGGGGTGAGGAAAATGGGATTGATTAGTGACGCTGACAAGAAGGTAATTAAGGAAGAGTTCTTTTCAAAAATGGTCAATCCAGTTAAGCTAATCGTTTTTGTGAGAAAGGACCACTGTCAATACTGTGACCAGCTAAAACAACTAGTTCAAGAGCTTTCTGAGCTAACAGACAAGCTCAGTTATGAAATTGTTGACTTCGACACACCAGAAGGCAAAGAGCTAGCCAAGAGGTATAGAATAGACAGAGCTCCAGCAACAACAATAACCCAAGATGGAAAGGACTTTGGAGTAAGGTACTTTGGATTACCGGCAGGTCATGAGTTCGCAGCATTCTTAGAGGACATTGTGGATGTTAGTAGAGAAGAAACAAACCTTATGGACGAGACAAAACAGGCCATCAGAAACATAGACCAGGATGTAAGAATATTGGTGTTTGTAACTCCAACATGCCCATACTGTCCACTTGCCGTTAGAATGGCTCACAAGTTTGCCATTGAAAACACAAAAGCTGGGAAAGGTAAGATACTTGGGGATATGGTCGAGGCCATTGAGTATCCAGAGTGGGCTGACCAGTACAATGTAATGGCAGTACCAAAAATTGTTATTCAGGTCAACGGAGAAGACAGAGTAGAATTTGAAGGAGCTTATCCAGAGAAAATGTTCTTAGAGAAGTTACTCTCAGCTCTCAGCTGATCTACTGTTTTTCCTTCTTTTCTTCTGTTCTGTTATTGCCTAGGATAAGCTTAATAATACTTTGATACCTTTCTTAGTTTAGGTGTGTGAGAGTATGAGCGAAGAGATTAGAGAAGTTAAGGTTCTAGAAAAACCCTGGGTTGAGAAGTATAGACCTCAAAGACTTGACGACATTGTAGGACAAGAGCACATAGTGAAAAGGCTCAAGCACTACGTCAAAACTGGATCAATGCCCCACCTACTCTTCGCAGGCCCCCCTGGTGTCGGAAAGTGTCTTACTGGAGATACCAAAGTTATAGCTAATGGCCAACTCTTTGAACTTGGAGAACTTGTTGAAAAGCTTTCTGGGGGGAGATTTGGACCAACTCCAGTTAAAGGGCTCAAAGTTCTTGGAATAGATGAGGATGGAAAGCTTAGAGAGTTTGAAGTCCAATACGTCTACAAAGATAGAACTGATAGGTTGATAAAGATAAAAACTCAGCTTGGCAGGGAGCTTAAAGTAACTCCGTATCACCCACTTCTAGTGAATAGAGAGAATGGCGAAATAAAGTGGATTAAGGCTGAAGAACTCAAACCTGGCGACAAGCTTGCAATACCGAGCTTTCTCCCACTTATAACTGGAGAAAATCCCCTTGCAGAGTGGCTTGGTTACTTTATGGGAAGTGGCTATGCTTATCCAAGTAATTCTGTCATCACGTTCACTAACGAAGATCCACTCATAAGACAACGCTTTATGGAACTAACAGAGAAACTTTTCCCTGATGCAAAGATAAGGGAAAGAATTCACGCTGATGGAACTCCAGAAGTTTATGTGGTATCTAGGAAAGCTTGGAGCCTTGTAAACTCTATTAGCTTAACATTAATACCCAGGGAGGGGTGGAAAGGAATTCGTTCTTTCCTTAGGGCATATTCCGACTGCAATGGTCGGATTGAAAGTGATGCAATAGTTTTATCAACCGATAACAATGATATGGCCCAGCAGATAGCCTATGCTTTAGCCAGCTTTGGAATAATAGCTAAAATGGATGGAGAAGATGTTATTATCTCAGGCTCGGACAACATAGAGAGGTTCCTAAATGAGATTGGCTTTAGCACCCAAAGCAAACTTAAAGAAGCCCAGAAGCTCATTAGAAAAACCAATGTAAGATCCGATGGACTAAAGATTAACTATGAGCTAATCTCCTATGTAAAAGACAGGCTTAGGTTAAATGTCAATGATAAAAGAAATTTGAGCTACAGAAATGCAAAGGAGCTTTCTTGGGAACTCATGAAAGAAATTTATTATCGCCTTGAGGAACTGGAGAGACTAAAGAAGGTCTTATCAGAACCCATCTTGATCGACTGGAATGAAGTAGCAAAGAAGAGTGATGAAGTAATAGAAAAAGCTAAAATTAGAGCAGAGAAGCTCCTAGAATACATAAAAGGAGAGAGAAAGCCAAGTTTCAAGGAGTACATTGAGATAGCAAAAGTCCTTGGAATTAACGTTGAACGTACCATCGAAGCTATGAAGATCTTTGCAAAGAGATACTCAAGCTATGCCGAGATTGGAAGAAAACTTGGAACTTGGAATTTCAATGTAAAAACAATTCTTGAGAGCGACACAGTGGATAACGTTGAAATCCTTGAAAAGATAAGGAAAATTGAGCTTGAGCTCATAGAGGAAATTCTTTCGGATGGAAAGCTCAAAGAAGGTATAGCATATCTCATTTTCCTCTTCCAGAATGAGCTTTACTGGGACGAGATAACTGAAGTAAAAGAGCTTAGGGGAGACTTTATAATCTATGATCTTCATGTTCCTGGCTACCACAACTTTATTGCTGGGAACATGCCAACAGTAGTCCATAACACTACAGCGGCTTTGGCCCTTGCAAGAGAGCTTTTCGGCGAAAACTGGAGGCATAACTTCCTCGAGTTGAATGCTTCAGATGAAAGAGGTATAAACGTAATTAGAGAGAAAGTTAAGGAGTTTGCGAGAACAAAGCCTATAGGAGGAGCAAGCTTCAAGATAATTTTCCTTGATGAGGCCGACGCTTTAACTCAAGATGCCCAACAAGCCTTAAGAAGAACCATGGAAATGTTCTCGAGTAACGTTCGCTTTATCTTGAGCTGTAACTACTCCTCCAAGATAATTGAACCCATACAGTCTAGATGTGCAATATTCCGCTTCAGACCTCTCCGCGATGAGGATATAGCGAAGAGACTAAGGTACATTGCCGAAAATGAGGGCTTAGAGCTAACTGAAGAAGGTCTCCAAGCAATACTTTACATAGCAGAAGGAGATATGAGAAGAGCAATAAACATTCTGCAAGCTGCAGCAGCTCTAGACAAGAAGATCACCGACGAAAACGTATTCATGGTAGCGAGTAGAGCTAGACCTGAAGATATAAGAGAGATGATGCTTCTTGCTCTCAAAGGCAACTTCTTGAAGGCCAGAGAAAAGCTTAGGGAGATACTTCTCAAGCAAGGACTTAGTGGAGAAGATGTACTAGTTCAGATGCACAAAGAAGTCTTCAACCTGCCAATAGAGGAGCCAAAGAAGGTTCTGCTTGCTGATAAGATAGGAGAGTATAACTTCAGACTCGTTGAAGGGGCTAATGAAATAATTCAGCTTGAAGCACTCTTAGCACAGTTCACCCTAATTGGGAAGAAGTGATGAAGTATGCCAGAGCTTCCCTGGGTAGAAAAATACAGGCCAAAAAAGTTAAGTGAAATTGTAAACCAAGAAGAGGCTATAGAGAAAGTTAGAGCGTGGATAGAGAGCTGGTTGCATGGCCACCCCCCTAAGAAAAAAGCCCTATTATTAGCAGGACCCCCAGGGAGCGGAAAGACAACCACAGTCTACGCTCTAGCAAATGAGTACAACTTTGAAGTCATTGAGCTCAACGCGAGTGATGAGAGAACTTATGAAAAAATCTCCAGGTATGTTCAAGCAGCATACACTATGGATATCCTCGGAAAGAGGAGGAAGATAATCTTCCTCGATGAAGCAGATAATATAGAGCCCAGCGGAGCTAAGGAAATCGCAAAACTAATTGATAAGGCCAAAAATCCAATAATAATGGCTGCAAATAAGTACTGGGAAGTTCCAAAAGAGATCCGAGAAAAAGCTGAGCTAGTAGAGTACAAGAGGTTAACCCAGAGAGATGTAATGAATGCCTTAATAAGGATCCTAAAGAGGGAAGGTATAACAGTTCCAAAAGAAATCCTCCTAGAAATAGCAAAAAGATCTAGTGGAGATCTAAGAGCAGCTATAAATGATCTACAGACCGTTGTAGTGGGTGGTTACGAAGATGCTACGCAAGTTTTGGCATATAGAGATGTAGAAAAGACAGTCTTTCAAGCCCTAGGACTCGTCTTTGGAAGTGACAACGCCAAGAGGGCAAAGATGGCAATGTGGAACTTGGACATGTCCCCTGATGAATTCCTGGTATGGGTAGATGAGAACATTCCTCACCTCTACCTAAATCCAGAGGAGATTGCCCAGGCGTATGATGCAATTAGTAGAGCCGACATATACCTCGGAAGGGCCGCCAGAACTGGAAACTATTCACTCTGGAAGTACGCAATAGATATGATGACTGCAGGAGTTGCCGTGGCAGGGAGAAAGAGAAGGGGATTTGTCAAGTTTTATCCTCCCAACACCCTAAAGATTTTAGCGGAAAGCAAAGAAGAAAGAGAGATCAGAGAGTCAATAATTAAAAAGATAATACGAGAGATGCACATGAGTAGGCTACAGGCAATAGAAACGATGAAAATAATTAGAGAGATTTTCGAGAACAATCTAGACCTTGCTGCGCACTTTACAGTGTTCCTTGGTCTGTCTGAAAAAGAAGTTGAGTTTCTAGCTGGAAAGGAAAAAGCTGGTACCATTTGGGGCAAAGCCTTAGCATTAAGAAGGAAACTTAAGGAGCTTGGAATAAGAGAGGAGGAGAAGCCTAAAGTTGAAATTGAAGAAGAGGAAGAAGAGGAAGAAAAGACCGAAGAAGAAAAAGAGGAAATAGAAGAAAAACCCGAAGAAGAGAAAGAAGAGGAGAAGAAAGAAAAGGAAAAGCCAAAGAAAGGCAAACAAGCAACTCTCTTTGACTTTCTTAAAAAGTGATTACCCTTTTTCTTCTATTAGAGCTCCGAATAAAGTTGGCCCTCTAATTTTTTCTATTGTCTCCTCCACATTAATCTTTACGAATTCCCTCTCCAATACTGCCATCTGATGATCTTCGAGAGTCTTTGGATCTACGTGAAGAATTAAGTGCCCTTCTTTAACCACGGCTATATCCTTAAGCGTTAGGAGGAATTTTGCGACCGATTTGAATTCTTCATAGAGCATGATGTATTCAATTCCATCAACATAGATTACTCCTCCACTATTTTCATCTAAGAACGTTTTAGCCCGTTCAATTATTACGTGAAGAGCCGTTGGGCTTACTGAATTCGGCCCTTCTACCCTACTTAACCAGATATATTCAGTGTATGCAACATCTGGCCATTCATCGGGGGGAATTCTTGTGATTATCAGCTTAGGAACTTCCTTAAGAGCTCTCAACAGTTCAAGAGCTGAGTTTCTATTTAAAATCAAGATATTGTGTGGAATTGGAAGTTTTAAAGCCCTTTTTTCTTCCTTGGGCTTTTCTTCACTTTTCTTCTCTCTTAATTTGCTGAGAACATTGATAACAGAAGATACAATTATAAGATAGCCCAAAATTACAGAGATAGCAGTAATAGCCCATGCACTCTCATTAATAACTGTCAACAGGGCACCAATACCACCCAAGATACCAAAGAAAACGAAGGAAATTGCAAGCGTTAGAGCAAGCTTTTTTGTAGGTCCTTTGTGAAGGTTATATTCCATAATAGCCCTGAGGATACCCAACATGCCAAGGATAATTAAAATCAAACCCGCCAATTTTTCACCTTATAATAACTTTGTTAAACTTCCCTAAAAGCATTTCTTCAGTTAATCCAATAGGGCTTCCTAAGTTGCACAGCTCTCTTAAATATCTTGACAAGTTCATCATCAGTAGCTCCTCTCCTTATGGGGCCCAATATATCAATCAAGTCATCTTTCCTCAGCAGGCAGGTCTTTAGGTAACCATCTGCCGTTAGTCTCAACCTAGTGCAGTTCATGCAAAAGGTTGTGTTGTGCATTGATCGAACGACTTCAACTTCAACCATCTTTCCATCAACTGGTAAAAAGTATTTTCTCCTTCTATGCATCTTTCTCTCCCGAATTTCCACTGCAATCTTTTCGAACTTTTCCTCCAATGGCTTTAAAGGGTAAAAGAAATCCTTAAAGAACTGAGAATTCTCCATTTCCCTGGGAACTTCTATTTCGATAAGCTGAAGTATTGCATTAACTTCCCCAGCAAATCTAATCATGTCCCAAATTTCATCATCGTTTATTCCCCTCATAACTACCATATTTAGCTTTACTGGATAGAAAAGGTTTGTGGCCCTCCTAATTCCCTTCAAAACCTGATCTAAAACATCGTAGCCAGTTATCATTTTATACTTTTTCCTGTCCAATGTATCGAGGCTAATGTTAACCCTATCAAGGCCAGCCTCTTTTAATTTTTCAGCGCTTGCATAGAGTGTTGTCCCATTAGTTGTCATGGAAAGGTCAACAACATAAGGCCTTATCCTTTGTATAATTTCATAGATGTCAGGTCTAACAGTCGGCTCTCCTCCCGTTAGCTTAACATTTCTAATCCCAAGTCTAGAAGCTATCCTCACGATTCTTTCAATTTCTTCTGGGGTCATTGTTCTTTCTCCGTCTTGTTGGCCTTCCCTATGGCAATAGAAGCAGTTCAAATTACATTCCTTTGTTAAGGAGATTCTAAGGTTCGTTACTGGCCTGCCAAACTTATCAATTAGCATCCACTGTAACCTCCAATATTTTAATGCAAAAAGTAAATAAAAGACTTTTACGTAAACATTATTGTTTAATCTCTATGTCCGCACAAACCTTGTATATATGGGGCTTATAATCAGAAACTTTCTTCACTTTAACGTTGCAGTCTTTTCCAAGCTCTCTACACATCTCAACGATTCTCCTTTTGAAGACCTCAATTTCTCCTTCATGAACAAAGTCATAGTAGTGTAAAAATTTCTCAGCCTTTGATAAAGTTATTTCCAAAGCGTCAACACCTTTGGGAGTGGGACTTATCACCCTATCAAAGGTCCCCAACTTGGGAAGAACTTCAAAGACATCTCCATGAATTAACTTAATCTTGCCCTTCAGTCTGTTCTTGTTAAGCTCTATGTTTTCCATTCCCAGGGAAACCGCATAAGGATTAAGCTCTACGGCTGTTATCTCAACATTTCTGAACTTTGCAATTACGAGAGGATAAGGCAAAATCCCCGCAAAAGGGACTAATATCTTTTCACCATCTTTAACAAGTTTGGCTATTCTATATCTTTCTCCCTTCATCCTGGGATTAAAGAAGACCTTTGAAAGGTCAACCTTAATTAGAACGCCATTTTCCTTATGAATGGTTACAAGCCGATTCTCTCCCCAAACTACTTCCAAATTTCTAACTCTAAACTCCCCCTCATGAAAACCTCTCCTTGCAATCACCTTAACTTCAGGGTAAAGCGTTTTGATAGCCTTTGCAACTTCCTCCACTCTTGGTAGAACTTCATCTGGGAGAGTAATAATGGCGATATCCCCAACTATGTCGAGCCTCCCAATCTTCGATGCCAAGTCCTTTGGAAGTAAATCCTCCAAGTTTTTGTAAATTTGTCTATCTGGCCTTAGAGGGGCTTCCAAATTTACAACCTCAAATCCAAGGCTCTCCGCTTTATCCTTGTCAAGGATTGGAAAGTATACGTATTTCTCATCTCTTAGAGGTCTTCTTTTTCCATCAAATATTCCCAGGACTTTGAGTTGTTCTAATACCCTCTTTGCATCTTTCTTAGGAACTTTCACTGCAGGCATTTTCTCACCATGGAACTTCGCCCTTTATCTTCCAAATCCCCAAGAGCTTTCTGCTTCCCCAAGTGGCCTGTATCTCAAAGACTGCAATCATATCCTCATATATATCCACAATGTTGAAGCTGTTACCGAAGGGATTCCTATGTAACTCCCAGCTTACGCTTCCAGCGTTCACTAGGGGGGTGCTTTCCACTTTTACTGCATGAGAGTTCCCTCCGTGTCCAGTCAACACTAACTCAGTATTTGCATCTGTTATAATTTTAAGTACATTACCCGCATCTTCTAAATAACCAATCTCCTTGGCCCTTGGAATTGGAACTAGATTGTGATGCAAAACGACAACTCTAAACTTTTCCGAGTATTCTTCTAGCAGATTTGCCAGCATCTTTTGCCCTATCCTTCCCACTACCCCGATAGGAGTCTCATACTGGGCCGAAATCAATGGAATGAACACAAAGTCATTAAGCTCAATGATCTCTGGTTCGCCAAAGTATTCTCTAAAGAGTTCAGGCCCTAAATAAGTATAGTCATTGTGCCCAGGGATAACAAGCTTTTCTGATTTTATACTCTCATAGTAATCTATTGCCATGTCAAAGAATCTTTCTATTCCTTTTTCTACAACATCTCCACAGTGGATGACCAAATCAGGCTTATATTTCTCGTTTATTGCTTTTACAACATTTTCAATTACATTTTTCCTAAAATACTTTCTATCAGAAACATTGCTCTCACTTAAATGGACTATCCTAAAGATTCTCCTCCCCCTGGGAACAAATATCTTTGGTCTTATTGGCACATGCTCTTTCCCTTTTTCTTCACCAGTAACCCTTCTTATCACGACTTTAACTCCTTTTTCGGAAATCTTAACTATGTTATAACTGTTCACATCTCCTTTTCTGGTCTTCCTACATGAAGTGCAGCCAGCATTAACCACTACCAAATCTTCAACCTTGTAAACGTTGGGAACATGCTTGTGTCCACACATGTAAAGGGTGACATCATGGCTTAAGAGGAGATCTAAGACATCACCCGCGTTGTAGAGCACATTCCTCTCCCTTCCAGTATCGGGAAGAGGCACTAGATGATGATGAGCTGCTACAATCTTTATTTTTTTATTGCTGTATTCTTCGAGCTTTTCTTTTAGCCATCTAAACTTATAACCCCCAATTCGTCCATCGCTAAGGTCAGGAATTGTAGAATCAACCCAAATTATTACTCCGTCCTTGAATTCATAAACTCCAACTAGAGGGCCAATATACTTTTCAAATAGTTCATACCCAACATTTCTCGCGTCATGATTCCCAGGAGCAACAATCAAAGGCTTTTCAATCTTTTTTAAAAGGTAGCTAGCTTGTTCATACTCCTCCCTAAGTCCATTGTTTGTAACGTCTCCGGTATGAATGACTAAATCAAAAGGCCTAATGTTAATTTCGTTTACTATCAAATCGAATGCATATGCTTTAAACGCCACTTCATTCGTTATGTGAGTGTCACTTATATGAGCTATCAACATTTAGCATCACTCCGTTGAAATTGCGGTTTCAAGCTTTCTTCTGCTCGCTCCAAGTAGATCACTCAAAGTAAAAATTCCAATTATTTTTCCCTCTTCCTCTATTAGGATGTGCTTAATCCTATACCTGGCCATTTCTCTAAGGACTTCTCCTAGTGGAGTGTTAGAATTAACCGTTATCAGCTCTTTCGTCATTATCTCTTTTACTGGAGTATCATAGGGCAACCCTGGAACAACAACTCTTCTCAAAATATCGCTCTTTGTGAAAAATCCTATAACATTCCCTTTTTCGTCAACAACAACTAGTGAACCAATATCAAACTCCATCATTAGCTTAGATGCTTCTTGCACCGTGGTATCTGGTGTAACTCCAATAAGTTTCCTTGTCATGTAAACCTTTATAGGTGCCCTCATATCCACTTAAACCCACCTAAAAGATATTTATGAAAAAGTGATATTTGAAGTTGATGGTGGAAATGACCAGGTTGTTATATTACGAAGATGCATACTTAAAAGAGGCCAAAGCAAAGGTTATCGAAGTAAAAGACAACGCTCTCCTCTTAGATCAGACAATATTCTATCCTACAGGAGGGGGACAGCCACACGACAGAGGATGGATAAATGGTGTTGAAGTTCTTGATGTATATAAAGATGAAGAGGGAAATGTGTGGCACGTAGTAAAAGAACCAGAAAAATTTAAACCTGGAGATGAAGTTGAGCTTAAGTTAGATTGGGAATACAGATATAAGATCATGAGAATACACTCAGCCCTTCACCTTCTCGAAAATGCTCTCGATCAAATATTAGGAAAAGGGAACTGGGAGGTTGTGGGGAGTGGAATGACCCACGAAAAAGGAAGATTAGACGTAGGATACCCTGAAAACTTAAACGCCTACAAAGAGAAGATAATAGAGCTCTTCAATAAGTATGTGGACGAAGGAGGAGAAATCAAGATCTGGTGGGAAGGAGAAAAGAGATACACCCAAATAAGAGACTTCGATCCCATACCTTGTGGAGGAACACACGTTAAAGACATAAAGGAAATTGGACACATAAAGAAGCTCAAGCGTTCAAGCATAGGAAAAGGAAAACAGAGACTAGAGATATGGCTCGAAGATTAGTTAGGTGAGCACCTTGGAAATACATCCAAGTGAAATAGCCAGATATTTCGAGCTTGAAGAGTGCTCCCACTATTTTTCCAACCTACTTTTAAGAAAGAGAGGTGAATTACAGGAATTCGAGCCGATAATAAGGAGAAAAGAGATAGAAACCATAGAACTTGCAAAGTGGGGAGAAGAGTTCGAGCTGTCTCTCCTTCAAGAATTTAAAAAAGGTGAAGCATTAAGAAAACTTGGACTTGAAGAAGTGCCAAGATTCTATGGTTTTTTATCAGAAAATGATACTCGCGTGAGAAAGTTCTTTGAAAAGTATTTTAGAGAAGGAATAATAGAGGAAGAAGATCCAGTTAAGCTTTTGGATATTATAAACAGGGAAAAAAGTGTTGTTATCTATCAAGCCCCCTTAAAAGGCAAGATAGGAAAATTTGATGTCTCGGGAAGAGCCGACTTTATAATAAAGGTTGGGGAAACAATTTACCTACTCGAAGCTAAGTTTACCAAGGAGGAGAAGTTTTATCACAGGATTCAGGCCATAATTTACGCTCACCTTTTGAGTCAAATGATTAAAGGTTACAAAATTAAGCTGGCCGTCATAACAAAGGAGAACTTCCCCATTCCTTCCAACTTCCTAAAATTCCCAGAAGACGTGGAAGAGTTGAAGATAACCCTAGAAGAAAAGCTTGATAAAATATTGGGGGAACAAGAACTTTGGATAGATGCAAGGTGTACCACTTGCCCCTTTGAGGCTTTATGCCTATCCAAGGCACTTGAAGAAAAAACTCTAGGATTGCTAAGCCTTCCTCCTGGGATAATTAGAATATTCAAAGAAGAGGGAATAAAAGACCTAAAAGACGTGGCGGAGCTATTTGACTTCAAAGAAAATTCTCCCATAAACTTTGAAGAGCCCTTAATAAAAGATCCAAAGAAAGTTCAAGAGATAGGAAAAAGGACAGGAGTGAACTTACTAAAGCTCTCAAGGATAGCTCAAGCAGTACTTAAGTATCTAGAGGAGGGAGAGATAACACCTTTGTTCATTCCCAGGACAGGGTATAATCTGCCAATGGATGAAAAAATAGGTGACGTTGAGCCCTATTACTATCGCCCAGGGAGCTTAGTGAAAGTGTTTTTCTATGTCCAGACAAGCCCCATAACAGACACAATAATCGGAATTTCAGCCCTTGTAAAGAATAGGGAAAGTGGAGAGCGAATAATTGTTAAGTTCGTCGATGAGCCCCCCATAGAAGTTTCAGATGCCCAGGAAAAGGAGAGAGAGCTTCTAATGGGGTTCTTTAGAGATGTTATTGATGCCATAAGGTCACTATCCCCAAGGGATAAAGTCTACCTCCACCTGTACTTTTACAATAGAAAACAGAGAGATGACCTTATGGATGCTGTAAAGAGACACAAAGAAATTAGAGAAAACAATGCAATCAGGACTTTGCTAAGCTTGAGAAAGGCCATAGACTGGGAGAGCTTTTCAATAATAAAGGATGAAATAATAAAGAGACATGCTTTACCACTTTCTCCTGGCCTAGGGTTTGTTACAGTTGCTACCCAGTTTGGATACAGATGGAGGAACAATGAGACTTTTAAGCGAATGTTTGAGATTGTAGCGAGAAGAGAGCAGGGCAAAATAAATCTCAAAACTCTCTTTAACATTTCTGAGACAGGAATTGGGGCAGAATATTATCCAATTATTGATAGGGACAATGAAGGAATACCCTTCACGCTTTTCTGGAACGCGTTGATCAAACTAGCTACCGAGGAGAACACTTTAAGAATTGAAAGGGATATAAGGGGCATACTCTCCCAGATGGTTGAGGCCCTTAAAACAATTGAAGAGAGAATTCCCGAACAATATAAAGATGCCTTCGTGAAAAAAGAAGGGATACCCAAAGAAGAACTCGAAAACTTGGATATAAAGAAGGAAGAACTAGCAGATATCCTTCTTGAATACCTACAATTAGAGTTTGATGCAAGAGTTAAAGAACGGTTCGAGTATTATAGGCTTCCCTTATCAATAAGAGCATACTCAGAAGAATCAGCTCTAATTAAGATAGAAACCATTGAAAAGAAGAAAAATGACTGTTTATTATTTGGAAAAATTGTGCTAATTGACGAAAATGGGAAGATAAAAGATTATAACCCAAAAGAAGTTTTTATCGATATTGACGAGGGTTCTCTTGTAGTTGTAACACCAAAGAAATTCTTAGATGAACTAAGAAGAGATCCAGCCCAAAGGATAAGCAAATCGCCATTGGGGATAGTCGAAGCTATAAATCAAAAGACAGGAAAAGTTGTTATCAGGCTAATAGGGGTTTCTTCAGGTAGATTTACACTTAAGCACTATAATTTCAACTGCAGAAATGGACTATTAACAGTAACTTATCCAGAAGGAGATGTGAAAGTTACTCCTAAAGAAATAGTTATAGTTGATCCTAGCATTGATGAAATAGGGATGGAAAGGGCATATAGGGTGCTTCTAGAGATATCCCGGGGTGAATTCAAGCATGAAATTTATGAAAAGCTCAAAGCAATATACGAAGGGAACACGGAATCCAAGTACGAAGTTAACATCTGGAAAAAAGAGCACATAGAAGAATTTCTTTCCAAGGTTGATAGACTCAATGAGGAACAGAAAAAATTTATAATGGACATAAACAGCTTTCTAGTTACTCTCCAAGGCCCTCCTGGGACTGGAAAAACATCAGGAGCTATAGCCCCCGCAATTCTCGCAAGGACGTATTCAATGGTAAAGGACAAAAAGAACGGTCTCTTTCTAGTTACTGGAGTTTCACATAGGGCAGTTAATGAGGCCTTAATAAAGACCCTAAAGTTAATGAAAAACCTGGAAAATACGTTAAAAGAGCTTAAAAGGGTAGAACTAACTAGGGCAGTTTCTGGAGAAGAGGCAATTAAAATAGTTAAAGAGGAACTAAAGAGGGAAATAGGAGGGGATATTAACAGAATTAGATTTACGGCACAGGAGATTATACACTCCTCAAAGCAAAGCTCATTGGACAAGTATTTTGCTAATTCTGGAACCGTAAGGATAGTATTTGGAACGCCCCAAACTTTGGACAAGCTTATGAGGAATACAAAGGAAGTCGAGTTAGTTGTTATAGATGAAGCCAGTATGATGGATTTGCCAATGTTCTTCCTCTCAACGAAGGTTTGTAAAGGACAAGTTCTCTTGGTTGGCGATCATAGGCAGATGGAGCCAATTCAACTTCATGAATGGCAATTAGAGGATAGAAAAACATTTGAAGAACACTACCCCTTCCTTTCAGCCCTCAACTTCATTAGATTTCTCAGGGGAGAACTAGATGAAAGGGAGCTAAAGAAGTTTAAAAGAATTCTTGGAAGAGAACCTCCAGAATGGAAAAGGGACAAGAATGAAGTTCTTCCCCTCTATAGGTTAGTAAGAACTTATAGACTGCCCCAGGAAATAGCCGATCTACTGAGTGACGCAATATATAGAGCGGATGGCATAAGGTTAAGAAGTGAAAGGAAGAAGAGGAAAAAGATAATTGCTAAGCACAAAGATGAGTTTCTGTCAGTAGTTTTAGATGAAAGGTATCCTTTCGTTCTGATACTCCACGAAGAAGATAATTCTACAAAGGTTAACGAACTAGAAGCAAAGATAGTAGAGAGAATAATCAAGGGAGTTGAAGATATTGATACAGGAGTTGTAGTCCCATATAGGGCCCAAAAGAAGTTAATATCATCATTAATAGATAATGTCCAGGTAGACACAGTTGAGAGATTCCAAGGGGGAGAAAAATCCTTAATAGTTATTTCAATGACATCCAGTGATCCCGCATACTTGGGAAAGGTTTTTGACTTCCTCTTTAATCCAAACAGGCTCAACGTCGCCATAAGCAGGGCAAAAGAAAAGGCCATTCTCATTGCTTCTAAGAACCTCTTTACGTATTCAGTAAGGGACTTGGAGCTGTTTGAACTTTTAAGGCCCTGGAAGAAGATTTACATATGGGTAAAGAGAAAGGGAGAGCACTTCG
The DNA here is from genome assembly GCF_030153625.1 of Pyrococcus sp. Lineage (NCBI taxonomy): Archaea > Methanobacteriati > Methanobacteriota > Thermococci > Thermococcales > Thermococcaceae > Pyrococcus > Pyrococcus sp. The sequence continues at coordinate 25,003 of NZ_JASKLM010000022.1, forward strand.
AGTTTCCATTTGAGAAGCACAAGCTCCAGGTGTATAGAATTGGTGGGGAGAGATGAGAGATTCAAGGTCAGCAAGTTAATGGCCTACATTCTAAGACACTCCCCCTGGGAATTCGGATTAAAGCCAGATGAAGAGGGGTTCGTGAAGATAGAGGACCTTGTCAACACAGTTAAGAAGGTTTATCCTTGGGTTACTGAAGAGTTCATTAGAGAAATTGTTGAGAAAGACAGCAAAGGAAGGTACGAGATAAGAGGGGACAAAATTAGGGCAAGGTATGGTCATAGCTATCCAGTAGTGCTGAAATATGATGAGGACAGAGAGAGCAAAGTCCTTTACCACGGAACAATTAGAGAAAATCTAAAAGGAATTCTCAAAGAGGGATTAAAACCTATGAAAAGGCAGTACGTTCACCTTAGCTTAAGCTATGAAGATGCCTATTATACCGGAAAAAGGCACGGAAGAGATGTAGTAGTTCTGCTCATTGATGCTGAATGCCTAAGAAGAAAGGGATACAAGATTTTTAAAGGCAGGGAAAAGAGTAAGGATCGTAAAGTATGTCCCTACAGACTGTATTTCTGAGATTCTTGACTAGAAAACATGAATCGCAGAGGCTTTAAAGCTTGCAAAAACTTCCTTTCCTTCTTCTATCCCAAGTTCCACTAAAGAGGATCTGGTTATAAACGCCCTAAGGATTATACCACAAACGTTGAGGGTTAATTTGACAAGGGGACCAACATCTTCTATCATCTCAACCTTTGCCTTGAACACATTTCTAGCGGATGTCTTAATCATTTCAGTCGAAATTAATATATCTTCAGGCCTTATTCCTATCCTAACTCTCCCCTTAGCCTCAAGAGGAAGCTCTATTCTAAGCTTTCCTACGTAGAGAACCCTTCCATCAGCAATGCCCTCGATAATGTTTTCAAATCCCAAGAATTTTGCTACTTCTTCACTATTTGGCCTTGAAAACACTTCCTTAATTTCCCCCACCTGAGCAAACTTGCCATTCAGCATTATCCCAACTCTATCTCCAAGTGCCAGAGCTTCTTCAAATGAGTGTGTTACGTGAATAGCAGTAAAGCCTAGTTCTCTTCTCCATCTTTTCATTTCATTAAGTAGTTTACTCCTTATTTGAACGTCAAGATTTGCAAACGGCTCATCCAGAAGTAGTATCTCAGGCTCAATTATCAAAGCTCTCGCCACGGCAACCCTTTGCTGTTCTCCCCCACTCAACGTCCTTGGCTTTCTATGAAGAAGGTGCCTTATTCCCAAAACATCAGATATTTCCAAAACCCTCCTCTCTATCTCACTCCTGGGAACCTTTCTTACCTTAAGCCCAAAAGCAATATTGTCAAAAACACTCATGTTAGGGAAAAGAGCATAGTTCTGGGGAACGTAAGCTATTCCCCTTTTTTCTGGAGGGAGGAGAGTTATATCTCTTCCATCAAGTAGCACTTTTCCCTTATCTGGAGGAATTATACCAGCTATTATTTCAAGCAAAACTGTCTTTCCAGCCCCACTAGGGCCAAGAACTATAAAGTACTCCCCCTTCTTCACTGAGAAAGTTATGTTGCTTAAGTGAAACTCCTTCCATCTTTTCGAGATCTCTTGAACCTCAAGCATTTTTTCCCCTCCCCACCAGCCACCTTAAGAAGACAAATACCACGAGGCTTATCGTAACTAAAATGACTGCAATTGGTCTAGAGGTCCTAAGCCCATAATTGTTGAAGTACTCCATTATCAGAACTTGAGCCGTCTTTGGATAATAGGCAACTATTAAAATAGCACCAACTTCACTTATAGCCCTCGCCCAAGCCATGATAGCTCCGCTTGCTATGGAATGAATTGCATTTGGAAGTGTCACAGAGAAGAAAGTTCTTAGTCTAGAAGCACCTAGTGTTCTCGCTACGTATTCAAGCTTTTCATCAACACTCAAGAAGCCATCCCTGGCCGAGTTCACTATAAATGGAGATGACACGAACAACATCACCGCTACTATTCCCTTATAGCTGTCAAGGATTGCATCGGAAAATGTAACAAGGAGCATTATTCCAACAACAGAGTGGGGAATTACAATTGGAGTATCGATAAGAGCCTGAACAAAATTTTTACCCCTGAATTCTTTTCTCGCCAAGATATAACCCAAAGGCACGCCAAAGAGAATTCCCAGAAGAGTTGAAACAGTTGCTGTAAAGAGGGAATTTATAATTGACTCAATAACCAATGGATCAACTAAAGCCTTCCTTAAGGCTTCAGCATCATATGCTTGCTTTATGAAGATCATGAATAAGGGAAGGCCAATAAAGGCCACCAAGAAAGCCCCTAATCCTGCAAAGGCATAAGTTAAGTAGTCCCCCCTGTTCATCGGGAAAAATAAATATTGCTTATTTTATTAAATTTTGCCTCAAATGTTAAATGAAAATGTAAAACAAAAACATTCACTTCTCCGTTGAAACTAGAGGCTCCAATTCCTCGGGCACATTTCCAAATGCTATGGGGGGATCAAGGAAGTCCTGGTAGTTCTTTTCAAAAATTCTCTTCCCATTTTCGCTCAGGAGATACTTTAGAAATTCTATGGCCACTTCCCTATTAGGAGCATCTCTTAATACAGTCACTCCATAAACTATTGGCTTAGCTTCTATTGTCTTTCCAGTAGAACCCAAGGTTATTGAGACCTGGGCATAGAACTCCTCTTTGCTAAAATCTCCCAAGTTGATCTCACTGGGAAGGGTTATGTATGAAAGATTATGCTGTCTAGCAACGCTTTTATAAATGAATATGTAGTCAATGCTTCCACTTTCAACAAGACCAAGGAGGTCGGTTTCTTTTGGCCTAATCACGACCTTATTAGGATTAGCAATAATTTCCTTAGGAGCATAGATTTGCGTTCCATTTGAATAGATGTTTGTATTTTCCTCAATGAGCTCTTTGAATATACCCATCCCATAGTGTAAATCCGCCAGCTTTATTACCATAAGAGCACGGTAACCGCAGGGATCCTGGTTTGGATCACTGAATCCAAATCTGACATCTTCTCTAGCCAGAATTTCATACCATCTTTCCGGGTTGTCCTTAATTTCTTCTGCATACTTGCTTTTATCCGTGAAGGCTATTACAATTTCATTTGTTGCAAAGAGGACATAAAAATCCGTGTAGTTTGGTATTAATAGTTGAGGTATTAAAGTGTAATCCGCTACTCCAATTACATCAGCTTTCTTTCCGAGGTCTGTAACCTTCCTAACTGCCATAACGCTTCCACTAGCTTCATCTTGGAATGAAACTTTAATTTGAAGATTTCTTTCAGCATATTCAGAGAATTCTTTCTCAACTTCTTGGAAGGGAACACTTAGAGAACCTGCATGAAATATTATCAGTGTAACTTCTTTGCTTTCCCTCTCCAAGCATCCAGCACTCAATACAGCAAAAGCAACTATTAGAGCTAGAAGTCTTCTCTCCATTAAACCACCTACATTAGAAATTAATATATGTTTAAAAGTTTACCCTTAGGTTTTAAGCTAAACAAATTTGTTTTAATATTAGGCATTACCTTCAGAAAGGTATAGATTGCAAAGATAACCTGAGATAAGTTGCAAGATTACAGCCAGGACCTTTAGCTTAACATCCTTTTATTCCACTTGAAAAAATCCTCCTGACTTCAACTCCTCCAACCACATCTCCTGTTATCTTGACAGTCCAAAAAAGAGGCCCAAAATAAATGTCATATCATCAGAGATATGAGGCTCATGAGATAGCTCCCAATGAAAAGTCCTGCACCAAGAGCCGTAAGTAATACACCATAGCTGACTTCAGCTGAAGTCGCCCGATTTGATGAATAGGAAACTAAAAGTACGTTTATTATTCCCCACCTATCATAATCCCCCTGAGATCATAAGGAGCATGAGTACAGATTTTGATGTCCTAACAAACGCTAATCCTGCTTTATCTCCTTTAGAAAGTTGCCGTCTTGATTAAAATTTAACTCCTCAGTTACATCTATTTTTGTACGTAATAATTACAGCTGATTATACTCGCCAAAAGGAGCACGTATTCTCTCCCAATTGCGAGGATTATTATAGAGGCAGGTGTAGGGCCTAAGGTATCTATTAGGTCATCTGCTATAGTCAAATGAATTAACTGTTTTCGGCTGTTCAATTTTAACTATTGATAGGGACTATTGCGGAGCGAGCAGCTCCAAAAAAATAATGAGCAAGTATCAAGCAAAAATGTCACCAAATATAAATAAAGCAGAAGGTAGATAATAGAAGAGAACTTAAAAACAATGCTCTTCACTATTTTCTGGTGGAGCATTTACCATATTCCATATTTGATAACGTTCCATTGGAAACTTGACAGTATATTGTCCACGCTATTTGCTTAACACTGTTTTTCGGGATCCTTAAGGTTCCTACATTTCACTACTCCACTTTTTACCTCGATGAGCTTGCTAAACTTCTCCATGATTCTATTTTCAAGTTTCCTGTGCGATATATAAAAAAATAATTGTATTGGGGTACTCTGCCAACAGATTTTCCAGTATCTCCTCTTCCATTCTGAGTTGAATTCCCGAAAGGGCTTCATCAAGTATTAAAACATCTGGATTCTTAGCCAAGGCTCTGGCCAGAGAAATCCTCTGCCTCTGTCCGTAAGACACGTTTTTCCCTCCTGCTTCTATTACAAAATTGAGGGGAAGATCAAGCTTACATATCCTGACTATCTTCTCTAATATCTGCTTTGGAACATTTCTTCCAAGGGTTATATTCTCCAGCAGGGTTCCTTTGAATAGTGCCTCGTCTGGGCCAACAATCGAGATTCTGGAAAGAATTGAATCTTGGTTGTATCTGGTCACACTTTTTCCGTTAATTAATATATCTCCGCTGAAAATCCTGAGGAGACCCGCAAGAGAGAGGACAAGAGTTGACTTTCCACTTCCGGAATCGCCACTTACAATAACCTTATCCCCCTTTTTAAATGAAAGTTCCTCATCAATCGTTAAAATTGGAAAGGAATAGCCTATTTTTGTACCTCCAACCACTCTGATATGTATTATTCTTTCATCAAAAAGTGTACCCTTTTCCCTCTTCTCCGAAACTGAGAGCACACTTTTTACACGGCTGAGTGCAGGTGCGCCCTTAGAAAGAGCAGCGAAGTTGTTAGAGAGGTTTGAAACTGGCTCGTAAATTCCAGAGGAAAGCCTCATAAATGCTAATAAAGAGCCAACACTCAGAGCAACGAGGTTTCGCTGAACCATGAGGGCCCCAATGATTAAAATGACAACCGGCATGATTGATGATATAGCATCTGTAGAAAAGTAGTAGAAGCGCTCACGAAGTATAAGTCTCTTCATTGCTGTTATCCACTTTTCCACTTGGGTTAGGAAAGTCCTGTAGAAGTACTCCGGAATACCCAGCTTTTTTATGGTGGTTAGCCCTTCGACTTTCTCCCTAAGGTTTTCGAATGCTCTTTCAAAAGCTTCTCTTTCCGAAGCTGAGGCTTCAACCAGTGACGGGGAGATTCTTTTGTACACCAAGTAGTAGGGAATTAAAGATAACACCGCAATGAGTGTTAGCTGGTAGTTTATGTATAGCATGAAGGCTAAGATTCCCACGAGCCTGACAATGTTGATTACAATCGATGGGACAACACTACCTATCATCGCTCCGACTATTTGGCTGTCAGAGAGTATTTTCGACATATCTCTAGAAGCTTTTCCTTGAACGATATCAGTATAGTCCCTGTAAAGAAGAACCAAAAACAATCTGTCCCACAATTGTCCAATTGCCCGGTACTGGAGCAGGGATATAAGATACTCTGCATAAAAGTTTAGCATACTTACGGCGATACTGTTAGGATAACTGGGGCATCACCTCCTGAAGCCATTCAGTAACATCACCAGGCGGATCACCAAAACTAGAATGAATTCTGACAAAATTATAC
>NZ_JASKLM010000061.1:0-9129 GCF_030153625.1 Pyrococcus sp.
TTCTAAGTATTACAAAGGTCAGAAGCGCGATAATCCATGCAATCCCACTGAGTCAAAAGTACGCTGTTGGGGCTGGAATCGGACTGTTCTTGACGTTTATAGGACTTAACAACGTTGGATTGCTAACCGCTTTAACAGGAGACAATGGATTGCTCATTAAGACATCACTAAATGCTTCCGTCTTGGCCAAACCAGAAGGACTATTATTCCTGTTTGGGCTCTTCCTAACGGCGATCCTCTTATCCTTGAGAATCAAGGGAGCCCTGCTAATTTCCATCTTGGCAACGAGCATAATTGGATGGATAACAGGGGTTGCCCCCAGGCCAGAGGGAGTATTCTCAATGCCAACACTAAGCTATACATTCCTCCAGCTTGACCTTAAGGGATTGCTTAACGCTGGAGCACTTGGAGCTGTATTCGCATTCTTCATGGTAGACTTCTTCGACACCCTGGGAACAGTTACGGGTCTTAGTGCCAAGGCTGGATTCCTAACAAAGGAGGGTAAGATTCCAGATGCTGAAAAGGTTCTCCTCACAGATGCCATTGGTACAACTTTTGGTGCAATTTTGGGAACTTCCACTGTAACAACATACATCGAGAGCGCAGCCGGTATTGAGGAAGGAGGTAGAACAGGATTTACAGCAGTGATTACGGGACTTCTGTTCCTAATCATTGGACTCTTCATAGCTCCAGTGGCCAAGGCAATTCCAGCCTTCGCAACAGCACCTGCCTTAGTTATAGTAGGTTACTACATGATTTCAGCATTCAAGGAAGTTGACTTTAGCGACCCAACAGAGGCAATTCCAGCCTTCCTAGTCCTCATAACGATTCCATTCACATACTCAATTGCCGACGGTATTGGAGTTGGATTCATAAGCTACACGTTACTAAAGGTCTTCACAGGAAGGTGGAAAGAAGTCCACCCACTAATGTATGCACTAGCGGTGGTATTCATAGGCTACTTCGCCTACTTAGCCACAGCTTGATCCTTTTCTCTAACTTTTTTTAAGAACTGCTTTAACGCATAGGGACATTCTTGCTGAATATAGCTTATGAATTCTCTAATCCTATGTACTGTAACCTCACTAACGTAGTGCTCAAATTGGCACGCATCTCTCTCAGCTATTTCGGGTGGAATGCCTAAAATGTTTATGAAAAACTCCGTCAAAAGCTGATGCTTCGAGTATGTTTTCTTTGCAACTTCCAGACCTTTTTCAGTGAGAAGAATGTGCTCGTGCTCCTCATATTTTACAAACCCCTTATCCCTAAGCTTTTTTAATGCCTCAACAACGGTCGGGGGTTTTACCCTCATCATCTTGGCTATGTCCTTTACCCTTATTACACCCTTGTTCTTTTGAAGGATATACATGGTTTCCAGATATTCTTCCTCCCTCTTTGATGGCAACTTTTATCACCAAGTTAGAGTTGTCTAACAAATATTTAAAGTTTAATTGAGAGGGATTCTCTCGACTTCAATCCTATCCCAGGTAGGGTATTCCTCAACTATGTAAAACTTTACATCCCCCTCTATCGCTTCCGCCAATTCCTCGGCAACTTCTACGGGCATTTCAATCCTCTTTTTCTCCCAATTTATGTACAACCACTCCTTCGGGACTTCCGCTTCCTCTACCAAGAATTTATAAAGCTCTTCAAGATCTTCGTATTCAGCAATTCCAAACCTAAGCGTTCCGTCTTCAGTAATTTCCATGTAAGGTTTAGCAACGTTCTTTGCCATTCTCCTGAGTCTATTCCTTAGCTGAACAGCATCTTTAAGCTTAGCGGTGCAGAGATGATAGTAGAGGGAAGTATTTTTCTCTCCCCACTCTAGAATTTCCAATCCCAACTCGAGAGATCCTTTTATTGCAAAGCTATTCTCCCCAGCTAATTTGAACCCCCTATTTAGGATATTGCTAAGGTTAGTCTCACTGTACTCTAACTCATTTATGTTCAAGAATTTCCCGCCAAACTTGTCAAGAATTTCGGCAAACCACTTTATCCTATCTCCAAACCCAGGAACTGCTGGAACTTCTCCACCAACATCCCAATCAAAGTCAAAGGCATTCTTTAAGTTTTCAATCTCCCTATTTAGAAACTTTGAAGAGGGCTCAAACAGATCAGGGTGAAACCTTATCTCATCAAGTCCAGCATCATATAGCATTGACAACGCCCTCTTATCTGCAAGAATTCCTGTGGTGTATAGATGAATATGAAACTTCTTCCCGAATTCTTCCTTAAGGGTTCTTATGTATTCAACAGTCCTATTCAACCTCGCCAAGGGATCTCCCCCAGTAACTCCAGCTCCCCTGGCCTCTTGTATCTTTGCCTCCTCTATTATATTTTCAATTTTTCTTATCGGCCTCTCATTTGCATAGGCAACATCTTTTCTCCTCCATGGGCTTAGGGGGCAATAGAAGCAATTCCTGGGGCAAACCCCAGTAACAAAGAGTACAAGTTTCTCTCCTCTAACACAATATTGACAACCCTTCGGGAGTTCCCCCACAACGTAAGAGTAGTAGGAGGTTTCCTTCATTCTCTCACCCTCAGCCAGCCATCCTCTAATCACCACTCATTTAACAGCTCTCTCATCATAGGGAAATTTTCTCTATAACCTTTGGAATTTCCGTTGGTTCTAAGGCCGTCTCAACTATATAACCCTTTTCTATAAGTATCTTGGAAAATAAATCCTGCCTTCTCCAACCATCGAGTGTCATATCGCCATAAAACATTAACTCTGGCAGGAGAATTAATCCAAAATCAACCTCCGGTAACCTTTCCACTTCTCTCAAGACATCTCTCCCCGTCAAAAGACCCGCAGTCCCTATGTTCCCTCCAAAGAACTCATTCTTTACCATTACAACCTTTATCCTGGGAAATAGTCTTTTCATCTCTGGATAGGCCAGCTCTCCAGTAAAGATGTATGTTGGAAACTCTGGCTCTATGTTGAATGGCTCAAGTCCAGTAGTGAACTCTCCCAGGAGGGCTAGGAATATTGGTGGGATAACTACTTTTATCCCCAGCTCCTTATCTTTTTCTAGAGCTACCTCCTTGACATATGAAAGTTCCTCCTTGGTTAGGGGTCTAATCTCAAACCTATTGTATTTGGTAACCCCGACCGGGAAAAGTCTAACCTCGTGGACTCCCATTGAGTCAAGGTCTTCAATTATCTCTCCAATATCATCCACGTTGAATCCTGGGGTCAAGATTATGTCAGCTATAGTCCTGAAATGCTTCGCAACAAGGGGGAGGAGATCAATCAATTTTCCTGCGTGTCTATTTCTCATCAACTTAATTCTCACATCTTTTTTAGTTGTGTGGACAGAAATCTGGATTTCATCAAGTCCAGCTTCATAAAGGCTCTTAATTCTGTTTTCATCAAACTTTACATTGCCCGAGGTATCTGTAACTCTAATCCATAAATCGTAGTGCTTTCTCGCATACCTAATTCTTTCCTCCAACGTTGGATCGTTGAGGGTGTCATGCCTCGCAACTCTATATATCATTTCTGGAGGATTTTGAAGAAGATAGCAGAACAAACAGCCATTCCCACACGGACCTGCCTTAGAGGAGGGAGGAATAACAAGTAAATCCTCTCTCTCATCAACTCCATCGAGTTCATACTTCGTAATCTTTCTAAGCTTGAAGTCTTCCGTCAGCTCATACATCGAAAGTGGAAGAGGGCAGTGGGTATTTAAGCTTATGGCTTTTATTTTTATTTAAACTTTGTACCTTCACCGCAAAATACTAAAGATTAGATAGACAGTTTGTTTAAAAATTATCAATAAGATAAAAAAACTATTCTGTAGCACACGCGTTATTATCACTTCATATTAATAGTAAAATTTATAAAATTTACAAGGTATAATATGGACATAATATACTCAGTGATAGTAGATGATCAATAAAAAGCATCTATAGAAGATAGGGGAGCACTCATGAAGAAAAACATGATTGGATTTGGAATTCTACTATTCCTTTTTATTTTCATGGCCTATAAAGCTCTTGAAAGTCCCGAACCCCAGAAAGTTATTGCCAAGGAATATTTCATCTCTACTTATCGGGGCTATGTAGCTGGGTACGTTGATGAAGTTGTTGCCCTCCACGCATACCTGATAACTCCAGGGGATCAAGATTTTAGAGGGACTATTGGAGTCAGAAATCTCCCTTCCTGCCTTGATTTTAAAGATATAGGAGTTAGCAAATTCAGCTATCCAGGAGCAACGGTGTTTGACATCATAGTAACATTAAGGCTCAAAGAGCCTGGCCACTGCGTTATGGATAAAGCCTATGTAATAATTTGGAGGAACAACGCCACAAAGAAAGCTCCTCTCGGAACAATTGAGTTCGACATCTTGGAGCCTTCAGAAGGAAAAACATTAGACATTCCAGCTTATGTCGAGGCTGTTGTTGGTCCAACCCCAGGAGTTCCAAGACTTATGTATACAATTTCAAATCCCTTCAATGAGACCGTAGATATAGTGAACGTGAGTTTTAGAGTTCCAGGAATTAAGATTATTGACTCTGGGCCACGGGAAATACCTCCCAAAGGAATAGTTAACTTCACGGTAACTCTAACGAACATATCCAAGCCAAATGATTTGTACGTTATTAAGCCACTCATAGTTTACAGGGTTAGAGAAAAGAGATATTCGATGCCTGCTCCACCCTGCTATCGGATAACTATCCCTGAGAACCTTAAACCCTAATTAATTTCTTTTCCTAAAGTTTAAATCGATCTATCCCAATTCCTCAGTGTATGGTAGTCTGGAAGGATGGAAAGTTGGGCCTTCCCATACCTGAAGCTGTCAAAATAATTCCAGAATTAAATAATTATGTAATTAATGGAAAACTTGACTTCTCAAATAGGCAGGCCAGGATACTCTACAACAAGGCGATAGCAAAAGCTCTCTTTGGTTTGGATATAGAATATCACCCAAAAGGCTTAGTTACAACCCCAATTTCTCGGTACATATTCCTAAAAACATTCCTAAGGGGAGGAGAAGTTGCTCTCGAAATAGGGACTGGACACACTGCAATGATGGCCCTTATGGCCGAAAAATTCTTCAACTGCAAGGTCACTGCTACTGAAGTTGATGAAGAGTTCTTTGAATATGCTAGGAGGAATATAGAGAGAAACAATTCCAATGTAAGGCTTGTAAAGAGCAATGGAGGGATAATCAAAGGAGTTGTTGAAGGAACTTTTGACGTTATATTTTCGGCACCTCCCTACTATGATAAGCCCCTGGGAAGAGTTTTGACCGAAAGGGAGGCAATTGGTGGAGGAAAATATGGGGAAGAATTCTCAGTGAAGCTACTTGAAGAAGCTTTTGATCATCTAAACCCAGGTGGAAAAGTTGCCCTGTATCTCCCAGATAAGGAAAAACTGCTCAATGTCATAAAAGAGAGGGGAATCAAGCTTGGATATTCTGTGAAGGACATAAAGTTTAAAGTTGGGACGAGATGGAGGCACAGCTTAATTTTCTTTAAGGGGATCTCTGTCTAAGATTATGTATTCTGCCCTAAACCCTCTCTCCAGCTTCCCTAAATCTTCAGCTAAGGTAACTTGGGCAGAACCATGAGTGTAGAGATGCAGGGCCTCCTCTCTGCTAACCCTTTCTCCTGGGTCAACAACGTACCTATTCACTGCCGCATCAATGCTTACCCATGGATCAGCCGGTTCTATTGGAGAGTCTGTGCTAAACCCAAGCTTGGTAATGCTAGAGAGGGTCTTCAGTCTGTAAGCCCACTTTGCCCTCTCTTCCCCTACCCTGTTTACTATCCACCAGTCGCTCACTATGAAGTGAGGCTGAGCTGAAATCCTGACTTTTAGCTCCTTTATCCTCTCCAACTGATCATCCCTAACTAAGGAAGCATGTTCGATCCTTCCTGAAAATTCTGCCTCTTCAAAGGCATCCAGTGCCACATCAACGGCTTTATCTCCTATAGCATGGACTGCAACGTCCAACCCTAAAGGCTTAGCCCTCTCGATGACCTCAACTATTTCATCTTTATTCATTACGAGCTCTCCAGAAGTTGTTGGATTATCAGTGTAAGGTTCACTCAGCAATGCTGTTCTAGCACCTAAACTGCCATCAACGAAGAGCTTAACTCCCCATATTCTCAGCCTTCTTCCCTCGAATTTTCCCAGGTTCAGCTCCTCAAGCTTATCCAGCAACTCGGGGCTTAGGTACGCAAAAACGTTCATCTTTAGTCTTCCTTCCCTCTCGAGCTCAAAGAGCGCCTTTAGAGCCTTTTCTCCCACGCTCATGAACCCTACAGAGTGAACACCCAAGCTAAGAAGGTGCTCCTGAGCGCTCTCTATGTAGTGCTTGTAATCCTTAACAGTCAGTATTTTCTCGTTTATTATCTTCCTACTCTCTTCTAGGGCCCTCTCCCTAACTATTCCAGTTGATTCGTCAAAATCTTTGGATGGCTTCAAGTTCAAGAGGTCAATCATCTTTGAGTTCATAACCGCCACATGAAAGCACCTTCTGTAGAGAAATACGGGCCTGTCTATAACATCTAGGTCTTCTCTCGTTGGCCATCTTCCAAGCTCATCTTGATCCCAGCCAAACCCAAATATTATTCTTCCTCTTCCCTTCTTCACCCTTTCAACTAACTCTTCCATTGACTTAACTCCCCTTAAATCTACCATTTCCAAGCTCATTCCAAGCTCGTCCAAATGGAGATGAGAATCAAAGAATGCTGGCATGACGAACTTTCCCTTCAAGTCTATTATTTCTCCTCCAGCCAATTCCGCAATTCTGAGAGCAGTTGATGAGTCCCCTGCATAAAGGACTCTTTCGTTTGAAATAACTAATCCAGAAACCTTCTTCACTGGGGAAAAGGATGTGTATATTGTTCCATTTATGAGGGCCTTCATGCAATCACCTATATGTTTTACACCCATGAAATTTTTAACTTTCGTGAATAGAGTAGACTGGTGGTTAAACGTGAAGAAGTTGCTTATGGGTAATGAAGCCATAGCTTACGGAGCTTTGGAGGCTGGAGTTTCTTTTGCTACTGGTTATCCTGGGACTCCTTCTACGGAGGTTATAGAGACTATAGCGAGATTGAAGCCAGAAGTTTTTGCGGAGTGGGCTCCAAATGAGAAGGTTGCTTTAGAAGAGGCCGCTGGAGTGTCTTACGCTGGACTGAGGAGTCTAGTTACCATGAAGTGTGTTGGACTAAACGTTGCGGCAGATCCCCTGATGAGCTTGGCATATTCAGGAGTTGAGGGAGGGCTTGTAATTCTAGTTGCCGACGATCCTGGGCCCCATACAAGTCAAACAGAGCAAGATGACAGATACTATGGAAAGCTTGCCTTACTACCAGTTCTTGAGCCTTATGATCCCCAGGAGGCTCATGATTTAATAATATACGCTTACGAACTCAGCGAGAAGTACAAGGTTCCAATAATATTTAGAACAACCACTAGGGTTAACCACACCACGGCAGACGTTGAAGTTGGTGAGTTTAAGGAGCTTAAGAGAGAACCGAAGTTCAAGAAGGACATAGAGAGGTACGTTAGAGCAAGCATGGAGGGGAATAGGAAGAGACACAAGTGGCTCAACGAGACTTTGAAGAGAATAGAGGAGGAGTTCAACACATTGAGGTTCAACTGGATTGAGGGAGAGGGAAGAGTTGGAATAATAGTCGAGGGAGCTCCATATAACTACGTTAAGGAGGTAGTTCCTCAGATAGAAGAAGATTTCAAGATACTAAAGTTATCAACTCCTCACCCACTTCCCAGGAAGCTCGTTGTTGAGTTCCTTAGGAGCGTTGACGTTGCCTTAGTCGTTGAGGAAGGAGCACCTTTCTTGGAGGAGGAGATCAAGGTAGTTGCATATGAAGAAGGCCTCAACGTTCCAATATATGGAAAGAGAACCGGACATCTACCGTTGGAGGGAGAGCTAACGCCAAGACTCGTCAGAAACGCTATTCTAAAGCTTTTGGGAAAGGAAAGGGAAGAGGTCAAGTTGCCCAAGGAAGTGGAAGAGGCAAAAGCTTTGGCTCCAAAGAGGCCTCCAGTAATGTGCCCAGGCTGTCCCCACAGGGGGACTTATAGGGCCCTTCTAGATGCCCTAAGAGAATTAGGATATGGAAAGTTCGATATCCCAATTCATGGAGACATTGGCTGTTATGCGCTATCCCTGCTCCCACCCCTAGAGGCAATATGGACAGAATTCGTTATGGGGGCTAGTATAAGCTTGGCCAACGGACAAAGCGTAGCTATGGGTAAGAAGATAGTTGCCACAATAGGGGATTCAACGTTCTTCCACAATGGAATCCAACCATTAATTGATGCAGTGTACAAGGACTTAGACGTCCTGGTGATAATCCTAGACAACAGAACAACTGCTATGACAGGTCATCAGCCGCACCCTGGGACTGGAGGAAGTGAAACTGGAAGGAAGTTCAGGGAGATAGACATAGAGTCTGTAGTTAGAGGAATAGGGGTTAAGTACGTTAAAACTGTCGATCCATACAATCTAAAGGAGACAAAAGAGGCAATAAAGGAGGCTATGAAGGTTAAAGGACCTGCAGTTATTATAGCGAAGAGGGAATGTGTGATACCAGTCATAAGAAGAGGGGAGATCGGAGAAATACCAGTGGTTGTGGAGGACAGGTGTACTGGATGTAAGGCCTGTATACTTTTAACTGGATGTCCAGCGCTTGTTTATGAGCCAGAAAAGAAGAAGGTCAGGATTGACCCCTTGATATGTACAGGGTGTGGAGTGTGCAACCAGCTCTGTCCATTTGATGCAATTAAGTTCCCAAGCGAGCTTTGATCTCTATTTTTATTATATCCCCCACCTCAAAATTTCCACCAATCAGCTTAACTCTCTCTTCGTTGCAGTAAACCCCAATCCCTCTAACTTTAACACCGTTGGCAAGTACTTCAAAGTTAGGTTTAAATATTCCAACTCCATTTTCGAGTATCTCTTGAGCTTTTACATCAATTCCAAACAGCTTCCCTTCTCTTCCAGAGAAAATTGCCCCATAGCGGTAGTGAGGAAGACCTCCCTCTATATTTCCCAGCGGAGTCATTCCTTTTCCCTTCGTTTCAAGGGGCTTAAGCCAGAGATAATGCCCTTTCCTCTCCACCACTTCAAATGTATTTCCTTTAAC
>NZ_JASKLM010000023.1:0-30272 GCF_030153625.1 Pyrococcus sp.
GGTTGATAATGGTTTCGGCTTGCATGTTCCCCCCTTTCTTTTTCTGTGGTAGTGTCTGGGATTTAAACCTGACGCCCCACTGCTTATCCTGACAGTATCCGATTTACTTACCAAAAACTAACGAAACATTCCAATACTCCTTCCCCATTGATCGACCAAAAACGATAATAAAAGTCGTTGCAAATGGAAGTTATGCAGTTGTCGGTGTATCCTACACGTGGATGCTCTATTATTTTAAGAGGGAAAAGCTCCTTTGGGAGGGTTCACTCTCAATTGAATGCGGCTATGAGGACTATCCCTACTTTACTTTACACCTAAGCAGGAATGGCTTTGGCTATGCAATATCAAGCGATGGCTGTGCTGTCACCTACTTTAGTCCCAATATGTGGGGAGCTTTTTTACCTAACAAGAATTATTGCCTAAGCTTCGTTGAAGGGCCACCAAAGAATCTTAGCCAGGTTCTCGGCGCTGAAATTCTTACTAAATGCTTAGTCCTTAAGATGAAGTACAAGGGGAAAGAAAAGGGAATCTACTTCTACAGGTTTGGGACATATAATGTGGACAACTTTACATTTAAAGCTGAATACACAGAAAACACACTAGCAAATTCTGAGTATCTTCTAGCTTTTTACAAGGATTATATTGCTCTCTTTAACTGCTCTGGAGAAGTCCTCCGTATCAAAGGAACCTTTAACGAAGTATATCTTGCAGGAGAGGGCTTTGCTCTCGTTAAATATAGAGAGAATGAAGTTTATATTACCCTCTTAACGGTAGAAGAGAAGCCCGAAGTCAGGTTCATTAGAGCTGTCCTTTGGAAATGATAGGATGGGAAAAATTAAGAGCCCCCCTTTAGCATTAAGGAGAGGAGGAGTAATACTAAAACAAATCCAGAACCACAAATCTTGGTTAAATTGCTTGATGTACTAGGAATATTTGTTCCTGTTCTAGTTTTATTGCAGGTAATCTTTTGTAGGGGTTCTATAGGTAGTTTTACGATGGTTCCATTCTCAATCCCAAAGATTAGTGGAACATCACGTATACTCATGCTAATGGAAACGGTAATGACACTCTCATTGACGAGTACAACTCCATTCTTCGCTTTAAAAGCTGTCAATGAAGAGTTTACCACTCCGAGACTTCTTCCATGAACTTTTGAGGTGGGAGGCTCAAGGAGTTTGATCAATGTGTCATTGCAATTTTTGAGTGAAGTTCCGTTAGGATAAGTTATGTCAATGCATTTTGAAACCAATTCAAAGCAATCGTCTTTAAACCGGTAGATTTTCTCCACTCGAACATTCCTCATAAGGGGAAAGCTTCTGGACTTGCCATTAACTGTGAAGGTGACGTTTTTGTATGTTTCCCTATACGTGGAAATTCGCACGGCGTAGAGGGTGTCATTTAGGAATCCTGCTGGCATTGTCCAGTCAAGTGGAGGGCCGAATCCACCCACGAGGAATGCCTTCCTACCATCAGTAAGGATTAGGTAGGAATTCACAGTGTCAACCCTCTCAACCCACTCACCAGCAATCATTTCGCAAATGTAGCTCCAATGAGAGACCTCCACTAAAATCCAACCATCCACCTGGGAAACAGAACTAACACTGTAAACCTCGTGCGGAGAACAATCCGCAGAAACTGCCGGAAAGAAAAGGATAAGAAATGAGATAGGGACTAAAAGGAGCATGAGCTCCTTGGCCATTATCTTCACCTGCTCGTTTAGGGATTGTATCTCTTCTTATATTGTCTTTTGATAGATAGCTGAGACTAAAATTGAGGAAAATGAGAAGGGTAAAAATAAAAATCACCATTTTGGAAATTTTGATTTCACTTTCTTCCTATTTTTGAAAAGATCAGAGGTGGTATTAAAAACAAGAGCATGACAACTCCTGGTCCGCAGATTTTGTGTTTTCTTCTTGGTGTGGAGGAAGTAGTAGTTTCATTGATTATTGTTGGAGTCGGCTTGCATAGTGTAACGTTAACGATCTTAACATCCTCTGGAAACCAGAAGCCATTTAATCCATCCGTTGTATTTATGTAAAGGAGCGTTACCCTCCTCACTTGATCACCCTTTTTGAGAAGGAAGTACACTGGGAAGTTTGAAGAGTTGGGGACAAAGTGATGCCACTTCTCTATGTCTATCCACCGTCTAACCTCCGACCAATTGTAAACGCTGGCATTCTCGGCGATGAAGAAATCGGCGAAAACAGGGTCTTCACGGAATTCCTCGGGGATAACAATCTCCCACCCGTTAATAGTCTTATTCTCAGTTTTAGTTGTCACGGTAACGTTCACCAACTCCACGCAAAAGTCCTCACTCAAACGATAAACAGGATTTAAGTCAATACTTTTAAAGGATCCTTCTGGGTATGCACGAGATGTTAGGTTAACGTACCAAGAGCCATTTAAGTAGAAGATATTCATGAAAGAATGGGGGTAAATAGTCATGTTCGTCATGTTTTTGGGTAACATTTCTCTTAGGGCTGGAGTAAAGTTGAGGAGGTAAAGATTGGAACCATCGTAGTAGAGAAGGTACTCGTAGGCATCATATACTTCAGCCCAGCAGGAAGTCATGCCACAGGCTATGTTATAGTTCTCAACCCCTATATGAATTAGAGCACTTGTACCGTTGGAGTATATATGATACCAGACTTCATAGAGGAAACCCCCTTGCTTTACAGAGTAAACTGCAGAAGCCATTGGAGCAGAGAAAATAAGAAGGGCAAGGATAGGAATCACCAACCTGGGCATTTTGACTTCACCTTGTCAACTACTTTAAAGTCAGTGCCAAAGTAGTATGCTCTGGTTGAGAAGGCACTAGTGCTAACTTTCATGATTGCCTTATAGTAATCGCAGGCACGATCAATGCATTTCTCTTCAGTTTCTGGAGTGGGTTCTACATCACATCCAACCTTTTCGTGGAAAGAATCATTCTGCCACCATCCTTGGACGCTTTTACAATACGCACAATTACTTTTCTCTCCAATTATACTATTATCAGCTTCCATCTCGATTGACAACCCCTCATCTTTCATCCACTCTACACGGCGAACAAGCTCTTGGAAGGTGTAGTCACTACCATCACTTAGCTTGGTAGTCTGATAATAATGAGGCTGAACAAAGACATTGTCAAAGTACTTAGCAAGAGTGGGGATAGCACAAAAAGTCTTCACCTGCTCCATAGTCCTATTTCCAATCGTTGGAATCCAAATTAATTCGAGCCCATGACTGTGAATATAATCACTCATCTCTTGAATGAACTCTTCAGTGACATGTGCTTCATCATAAGATGTGGTCTGGAGGCAGCTTTCGTAGCTCCAGTAGAAGCCGAGTCTGTTATCATCATCAACCCCGAGAACTCCGTCAATCCATTCCCTCCAGTAAGAGTTTTTGAAGCCATTGGCAGGGTTATCCCTAAGCCCACCACTACCATAGGAGAATGGTATTGTAATGTAATAATCTATTGAGGTGATGTGAGTCCTAATCCACAATGCTAGGTAACGAGCATCCTCAAACCCATTCCCAGTGTAATTGATCCCCCTCCCTTCTCCACCTAGGAAGACTACCCTATCAAAACCCCTCTCCTTAAACAACTGGACCTCATCGTAATACGTTCCTGGACTCCTCCCATCAAGAGTCATCCTAGACTCATAACCACCCAGAGTATCATTCCACCTTATCCACCACAAGGCAATCCTCGACACGAAAATCACCAACTAACTACTCACATATAATACATAAAAACCTTACGGATAAATAAAACGAATCCAGACAAGTAGAAGAACAACATTTAACACTGAAATAACAAATTACAACCACACATTAGAACATATTCTATAAAATCCTGCATATTAAAGAAAAGGGAAAACAAGAACTATTAACTCTCTTTCAGCTTTAGTTAGCCTTCTTCCCTTTCCCCCATCAACTACAACGTCATCCTCTATCCTCACTCCTCCCAAGCCTGGAACGTAAATTCCAGGTTCTATCGTGAATGTCATCCCATCTCTAAGGATAACTTCGCCATCTGAGCCTATGTACGGCTCTTCATGAACGTCGAGACCGAAGCCATGACCAGCTCTGTGAATGAATTATTCACCGTAGCCGGCCTTGGAGATAACTTCCCTCGCCCTGGAGCCAACATCTTTCGCTTTTATTCCCTCCCTGACTGCTTTAAAAGCACTTTCCTGGGCACATTAAATACCTCGTAGATCTTAACTAACCTTTCATCGAGTTCCCTAAGCCTATGGTTCTCGTTATATCCGAGCAGTAACCTTTCCATCTCACACCGTAACCCAGGATAAGGATGTTTCCCTTCTGATCTTCCTCTCGCCTGGTTCATGGTGGGATTAGTAACATTTTCGCCAAAAGATACTATATGCTGTGCTATTCCATAGGAGTTGAGGAAATAGAAACTAGGGGCAATAATTCCTTATGAGAATGTTCAACTTAGGCTAAATACGAAATATAACAACATAATGTACTCGCTAACGAGCTTGGTATAATTTTGACATCTTTCTCAATACAATATTATTTTCACTCATTGTCAAAAATTTATAGATTCAAATGTCTAAACATTAAACAAAATCCAAATCAGTATTAGAAAAGTTTATAAAACTTTGAAGAATTATTATAATTGCCCCTTCACAAATAAATGGGGGGGGCAAATGAATAATAGAAGTATTTTTGTTCTCGTTTTAGTGTTGATGACATTAGCAACGGCCTTCGTAACAGCAAAGACTACAGAAGAATCCACAGATAATGCAATACAGGCGACTTTGCCTCCCTATTGTGTATACTTCGACTCTGATTATGACACTGATGCTCTTTATGGCCCTGTCACTAATACACCAATAGCTGGAGTATATGCTTATGTCAGCGGGGAATTAAAAAAAGCCCCCTGTTCCAATAAGACTAAAATAGAATTGAAATATGTCAAGCACACACGATGGAGGGGATATCCCCGGGGCTATAGTACCAGTCTTTATGGGTTATCTTCCAGGCCAGGATATTAATGCTGCATGGACAGATTCATATGGTGCTGGTTTAGGACGGTATTGGCATGCCCATGCAATTATTGGAGTTAGGAATTAGGAGGTGAGTACTAGTTGAAAAAGTACCTAGTCCTATTTACGTTCTTCCTTTTATTTTTCTCTGAACCACTAACTGCGATTCCTTATTGGATTAAAGAGGGAGTATATATAACCTATGTATCTCGCCCTTTGGAGCCTCCCGATCCCGAAGATATCCTTAATAAACACGGATATGGTACTATGACAATTGTGTATAATAGATCGGGACAACTCTTCTTAATAACAACATATGGCAATGGACAAGTAAACTTCACAATAAGTTCAATAAGCTCTAATCTAACAAAGGTAAAGATAAAGATCTCTGGAGAATATGTTGTCGTTAGATATTATTACCCTTCAAACTCCACACCCAATTTCACACCATTTTGGAATGAAGATGACGTAATTGCCATGGAAAGTGGCCCTCTAATGTTCTCAAAAGGATATTCTGTTATGAAAGTAGCCCTTTGGAATTTGACGCTTTGGGGAGAATACTACATAGACACAAACACAGGCGATGTGTACGATTTAAGCGGAAAATATTATGGTAAAACAATTCTCTGGAACGATCCTAACAATCCAATGAAAATAAACGAAACAATTTGTTTTGATTTTGAGGGAAAGCCTATAAAGGTTGCAAATGTCACTATCTCTAATCTTTCTGTTCTGACCTATTATAGAGTATTTAAGCCTCCAGCTATTATGATTAAGACAACCTCGGGTATAGAAAAAGTTCCTCCAGATTTAAAGACTGTAGGAAGGAATATGATGACTTACGACGGCTCCTCAGGAATTCTTTTGAGCATGCTGGGTTTTCATGTTCCAGATGCAAAAGCCGCAGGGTTCCCAGTACTATATGGGTTCGATGAGAAAATGTATGAACTTAGCAAGAGATCCAAAGATGATAAACTTATGATAGCAGGTGGTCTAGTTCTTTACGATACGAACGCTAATTTCCTACAACTTAAAAGGATCCCATACTCTCCACCTACAACTCCCTTGGCTTATCTCTATATTATATCTGGATTGTTTGTAATTATTTTCATCCTAATAAAACTAGCTAGGGAGGGGAGGTCATGAGTAGAATTAAAACTCTTTTTATGTGGGAATTAAATGATCCACTCAAGGTAGGCATATTGCTCGCGGGTATGTTGCTAAATACTTCAATACTTCATCGCTCGTACTTAATTGTAATGTCCTCTCTAACTATTTCTATTGGTACCTCAACGCTAATGGATAACCCTGGGAATAGTCCAACTACCTTAGTAATCGAGGGCGTTCTTAGAAACTTCAGCTTCTGGATGAGCTCCCTGTTATTTCTCATACTTCTTGGAGTTATAACATTCAGACTAGATAGGGATTCTGGATATGCAAATTCCCTATACTCTCTCCCCTACTCAAAGCTTGAGATCTTCCTTGTAAAATTTTTCACAATTATCATTTTCTCTGCATTTTTAGTGTTTTTGCCGTTCTTCTCAGTTATAGTTCTTTCAAACTTTACTATAATTGACTATCTCCCCTCTATTTTATTCTCCGATATGATAAAGTTCCGCTTAATCATGGCCATCTATACACTCCTTTACTCTCTTTCGATTATTACTCTTTTGTCTCTTCTTTCTCCAAATGTATTTGTTGGCTTCATAGTGAGTTTTCTTTCTATCTTTATTCCAATCTTTCTCAATATTGCAAATATTCCCCCAGCTCTCTTCATACTTTCATACTATGGAAGTGTCTCACCATTTGATCAGAAGCTATTAATTTCTGGAATGGTTGTACCTGCTATTCTTCTATCCCTCTCAGGACTTCTAATAGATAGGAGGGATGTCAAATGAGGATTTTTATTGGACTTCTAACATATTTCTTACTTCTTCCCTCTGTCATGATGCTACTTTATTACGGATACTCAGCCGAGCTGCATTCTTCAGGACCCTACTCATTACCCCCAACAGAACGTGGAAAGGGATATTTTCTAACGTTCTCAACACCAACACAATCGCTGGCTGAAGTTGAATGTCGTGGGGGGCTTGGAAACCTAAAAATATTTGATAGATTTAGTGGGGAGCCAATTTATTCCGCAAAAATTTCAGGACAGCTTTTAGAAGAACTCATAATTCCGCATGAAGGGTCTTACTATATGGCTTACTTTGGTAATGGTTCTATTTCTTGTATTTTAAGGTTCAAGGAGAATCATCCAACAAGGAGCGTGCAAAATGCTACATACTTTGTAGGAATAGTATCGGCATTCGGTCTCATACTCTATCTCTGGAGGGGGTGGAAAAATGATAGTCGCTAAAAACCTTGTAAAACGCTTTGGAAACATATATGCCCTCAAGGGTATAACCACAGAGATTCCCGAGGGAACTACTCTTATCCTAGGCCCTAATGGAGGGGGAAAGTCTACCTTTCTAAAGCTCGCTACAGGAATATATAGACCCACCAAGGGAAAAATAAGGGTTCTTGGAGAGAACCCATGGAAAAGCAAAAAGATAAAAAAGTATATCGGTGCCTCCTATGATCCTCCCTCTTTTCCTAAGCTGATTACGGGTAGAGAATGGTTGATGTTCTTTGCCTCTGCTAAGGGATACGGAGAGGAAGAAGTTGAAAGGGTAGCAAAGTTATTTAAAATAGATTTTCTTGATAAGAGGATAGGAGGATACTCCTCTGGAATGCTAAAGAAGTTAAGTGTGGCACAGGCTTTTATAGGAGAACCAAAACTCATATTCCTAGATGAACCTCTAGCCAACCTTGACTTTAAGAACATCGCTGGATTTATCAAAATTATGAGAAAAATTAAACAGAATAATGAGTCGAATTTCGTGATAATCAGTCACATTTGGGAGCCTCTGCTTTTCCTCGCTGATTGGATCTTGGTTATTGCTGACGGAGAAATAGTGCTCGAAGGCGATGTACAGGAAGTCCAGGAAGACGTTAAAAGTCTCTTTAAAGTAGATGTGGATATTAATGAAGAGCAGGATGAACACGCTTAATTCCTGTAATGCTTAGAAACCCATCTTCTAACATTCACAAACTTGCACTCGATAAGTGGAAGGCTACTAGGACATTTGTGATCTCCTATACGTGGAATTAGAGGGTACTCCCATTCCATCAGTGAATATAAATTCACGATACCAACTCTCTCCTCAATCCCACTCATGCAACCACAAGATTAACTTTGTACTGCTAACCCGATACTCCAAGACGCTCAAAATCTTCCAAGTCCCAAGCGAGCCATCCTTCCTCTTTTATTTTATCTTTTCCTTTGACGTTTTTAGCTACAAGCCCATAATGCTTTCCCCACTCATCCAACCCAACAAGTTTAACCTTCCTCTTCAAATCCTTTAAAATTCCTCTCGCTTCCCTCTCACTCAAATCCTTCCACTTCACCTCTATAAAGAGAGCCTTCTTCTCACGCTCATTCAAGGCAACAAGATCTATTTCTTCCCCTTTGTGCCACCACCTTCCAATCTTGGTGAACCTAAAGTTAGTCAGCTTCGTGAAGACCTCAGGTTTTCTCAAGAGGCGTTCAAAGACTCCTCCCATGTATTCCTTGAAATCCTCCTTGGAGCGCTCCCAGATCTCTTTACCCAGCCCGGTCTCAAGATAGCTCTTGTTCGGGAGAACGTAGCGGAACCAGAATGCGAGATAGTTATCCGTTATCGAGTACTTGCCCCGCTTTAAGGCTTCCTTCCTTGAGGCCGTAACTGGCACCTCCCGCTCCACAATTCTAAGTTTTTCAAGGACATTAAGGTACTTGGACACGAGACTCTTATCAAGGCCCGTGGCGTTCACAATTTCACCAAACCTGCTCCTTCCGCTTGCAATTGCCTGGAGTATTATGAAATAATTCGCCGGCTCCCGCATCTCTTCCTTTAGGAGTATCTCGGCCTCCTCATAGAGGAAAGCCCCCTTAGAGAGAACCTTCTCCACGACGTTCTCGTCGAAGCTCTTCTCTGGATCAAATTGGAGGAGATATGCGGGAATTCCTCCGAGGACGCCGTAAACTTTCACAATATCCTCGGTAGAGTAGCTCGGGAAGAACTCCCTCAAGCTCCAGAATGGGAGCTCGTCGACCATCCATTGGCCAGTCCTCCTTCCATAGAGTGGACTTTTGTAGCCGAGAACTTCGGTTTCCATAGAAGAGACGCTCGATCCGCAGAGGATCAGCAGCAGATCGCTCTTCGAAAGCTCCATATCCCATGCCCTCTGGATAAGAGACAAAACAGGCTTATAATGCTCGATTAGATAGGGAAACTCGTCAATAATGAGAACCACCCTCCTTCCCCGAACTCTCTTTGAAAATTCGATGAGGAGCTCATCTATATCACTGAACTCTATCCTCGAAAACAGTCTATCTCCAAGAAAGTCTCCCATCATTCTCTGAAGTTCACGAAGGTTGTCTCGGTAGGGTTTCTCGCTTGCCAAAAAATAAACATGCTCTTTATTCCTCGCAAAGTGTAGGAGAAGCTCTGTTTTTCCTATTCTCCTTCTTCCATAGATTATCAGAAGTTCCGCGTCTCCCGAGGCGTACCTTTCCTCAAGGAAGGCCAGCTCCCTCTCCCTGTTCACGAACTTTTGTCTACTCATGAGTATAATACTTGTGCTTCAACTATTTAAGAATTCCGGTTATTGCGCTGGTGAGATAAAACACTTCAATTGTCCCCCAGAAGGTCGTCCTCTGGATGTCTTCTAGATCCCAAGCGAGCCTCTTATTTTGTCTTTTCCTTTGACGTTTTGGCAACGAGTCCAGCTACCAAGTCAATCTCCTCGTTTTTATACCACCACCTCCCAATCCTAGTGAACCTAAATGGAAGCCTTCCACTCTTGTTCAACGTCAAAAGGAATTCTTTGGCTACATCTTCAAAGACTTCTGCAGTGTAGTAGTCTATGTCATCCATTACGGTATCAACTAGAAGCTCCCCGTTTCCGCTTTCGATCAGGTCGGCATTTGAGTAAACGTAGTGGAACCAAAAGGCGAAGTAGTTATCCGGTATATAGTAAATTCCTGGGTTCGTCAAGCTCCTCCCAAAGGATAAAGAGTGCATCGCCATAGAGTAAGGAGTCAACTCGGAAGTAACTCTTAAGGTTCTCCTCAAGACTCTTTTCATCACTTAACTCAAAATGGTATGTCGATGTGCCTCCTAAAATCCCATAAACCCTTAAAAAATCTTCAAGCGAGTATTTTGGAAGAAATTCACGTGCGTTGAAGAAATCAAGAGATTTAAGCTCGAGCTGAGCTGTTTTTCTACCGTAGAGCGGACTTGCCCAAGGTTTTCCCTTTCGCCTGTCTCCCTCGCAAGCAGATAAAGGCCGCCATACCTCCTCAAGAACTCAAGTATGAGAGCAGTTTTCCCACCCTTCTCCTACCATAGATCACGATGAACTGGGCTTTTCCATCTTCTTTTCTGTCTATGAACAATTGTTTACTCACCGGTAATTTACTTGTGAGTAAATCGATGCGTGACTTAAGGTTCTTTTAACTCCGCAATGCTTAAAAACTCACCTTCCAACATCCACCGACTTGGCGGGGTAAACCCGCGGGATGTCCCCGGATGGGGGAACCACAAACTAGGGAGGGAGAGCAATGGGAATGTATAAGTATATTAGGGAAGCTTGGAAGAGCCCAAAGAAGAGCTATGTAGGAGAATTATTGAAGCAGAGAATGATAAAGTGGAGAAGAGAGCCTGTAGTTGTTAGGATCGAGAGGCCAACGAGACTTGATAGGGCTAGGGCCTTGGGATACCAGGCAAAGCAGGGTTACGTTATCGTTAGAGTTAGGGTTAGAAAGGGTGGAAGGAAAAGGCCCAGGTGGAAGGGTGGAAGGAAGCCAAGCAAGATGGGTCAAGTTAAGTACTCACCAAAGAAGTCCTTGCAATGGATTGCTGAAGAAAAAGCTGCAAGAAAGTTCCCCAACCTTGAGGTTCTCAATAGCTATTGGGTTGGAGAAGATGGAATGTACAAGTGGTTTGAAGTAATTATGGTTGACCCACACCACCCAGTTATCAAGTCCGATCCTAAGATAGCATGGATAGCCCTC
Organism: Pyrococcus sp.; assembly: GCF_030153625.1. Classification (NCBI taxonomy): domain Archaea; kingdom Methanobacteriati; phylum Methanobacteriota; class Thermococci; order Thermococcales; family Thermococcaceae; genus Pyrococcus; species Pyrococcus sp. The sequence continues at coordinate 11,101 of NZ_JASKLM010000023.1, forward strand.
AAGCACCACAAGGGTAGAGTATTCAGAGGTCTCACATCAGCTGGAAAGAAGGGTAGAGGACTTAGAAACAAGGGTAAGGGTGCAGAGAAGGTTAGGCCAAGCATTAGAGCTAACGAGGGTAAGGGTAAGTAGGCTTAGTTGCAAAAACTCCGAGTGCTTTTTCTACCCTTTTAACATTTGTAAACCCTACTTTTCTAAGCCTTTCCATAACTCCCCTCTGAAGGTCTTTTTCCCTATACTTTTTGCCCGGGTTTCCAACGTAGTGGAATAGCCTTCCCCCAGGTTTTAGAACCCTGTATAATTCCTCGTAAAATTCCTCGCTGTACAATTCCCCAGCGAGAGAGAACCTGGGCGGATCGTGGATAATTACGTGAAAGCTTTCATCTTCAAATTCTTTAATTACAAAGAAGGCATCTCCCTGGATTATCTTTATGTTTTTGTTTGTGAACAACTCCCTACTCCAGGGGTTTATTCTCGCAAGTTCGATGACGTTCGGATCCTTCTCTATTGTTATAACTTCAGCTCCCCTCCTAGCTGATTCTATAGCGGTATACCCTAGACCCATGCAAGTATCCAATACCTTTTCTCCCCTCCTGGGATTTACCGTGTTCACCTTATTCATTGTATCTTCTAGGGGATTCGTGTCCTTTGTCCTATGCATCCTTATGCCGTTAATCTCTATTGTTGGAGGAATTGTAGGAACGAGTTTGTAAAAGTGTTCTCCCGCTATTGCAGCTTTATAAACTTGGCCATTCTTAACGAAGTACACTGTACCTTCATCTTCAGAAATCTTTTCCACTATTCTAACTTCTACCTTTGAATTATCTGGGAATAAAACAAAGTCCCCTTGAAGGTAAAGTTTTTCCTTTTTGTTACTCCTCATGAGGTCTAAGTTAACCTCAACTTCCTCCTTACCCTCTCTTTTGGCTTTCAGAATTTCCCTCGCCTCTCTGAAAGTTAGGAAGTACATCATCCAACAACTCTATCAAATACCCTCTTAAAGTTGTCGAATGCTATGGCCTTGACTTCTTTTTCACTGAAGTTCTCCTTCAATCTCTCAATTAAATCAGGTATCCTTCTCTCATTTTCTAGCCCCACCACGCTCTTTCCGCTCCACTCTGGGAGATAATATACGAAATCAAACCCAAATCCAACGTGCTTGTAACCTACCAGGTCAACTACATGCTCTACGTGGGCGATGAACTTTTCAAGTGTTGGATTGTCTTTATCTACGAAGGCTGCAACGGCTGTAATTCCAACAACACCATCTCTCTCAGCTATGGCCTTTATTTGCTCATCAGTTAAGTTCCTTGGATTATCGCAGAGTGATTTTGCGTTTGAGTGCGAAGCTATAACTGGAAATCCAGTAATGTCAAGAACGTCCCAGAATCCAGCTTCATTAAGGTGACTTACGTCTATTAAGATCCCCAACTCTTCACATTTCCCAATGACTTCAGCTCCAAAGTTCGTTATTCCTCCATTTGTCCTCTCGAAAACACCGTCTCCAATCTGATTTCTTAAGCTCCAAGTTAATGTCAGCACTCTTAATCCCAGGGAGTAAAATATCTCTAGGATATCAAGACTTTCTATTGGTTCTCCTCCCTCAAGGCCGAGCCAAAGTGCCACCTTATCATTTTTAATAGCTTCCTCCATCTCTTTTATGCTTCTCACTATTTCAAATCTCTGGCTCTCTGCAACGTCTGAGTACAATCTATTGATGGCTTCAAGGGAATACCTCAATATAATAGGTCTCTTATCTGGCTTGCTCCAAATGCTCATAACTCTCGCTGAGATTCCAGTAAAGAACTCATCAAATTTTTCTTCTAAAACTCTTGTTTTTCCGTTTTTCCTTTCTTCATAAATGTATGTGGGTAAATCTGAGTGTGCATCAAATACTCCAATGCTCATGTTATTCACCAAAAGTGTTTTATTCCTTAGCACATAAAAAGACTTATGGACACAAGGGGGAAAACTATGAGCACTGTGGCCGAGAGAATACCTACTGGAGTTAAAGGGCTTGACGAACTTATTGAGGGAGGACTAATTCCCGGGAGGGTGTACCTTATTACAGGGCCCCCCGGAAGTGGAAAAACAACGTTTGGCATGCAATTTCTTTTGGAAGGGGCTAGAAGAGGAGAAAAAGGAGCATACATTTCACTCATTCATAAGCCCGAAGAAGTTGCTAAAGATATAGCGAGATTTAACCCTTCAATATATGCCTACGTAAACACCTGGAAGATTATTTTATATGACCTTGGCCCTGTTCTGTGGAGAGAGAGCACTAAGGTTCCCACTTGGAGGAGCGTTTTGACTAGAATAAAAGATATTGTAGAGAACGAATACATCACGCGGCTTGTGATAGATCCCCTAACAGCAATAGACTTTCCACACCAAGATCCGATTGAAAAGAGGGTTGAACTTGCAAAGTTCATTAGAAGTCTGGAGGATCTAGGAGTTACCGCATACTTGATAGCTGAGATGACAGATCTAGATAGATATTCAGAGGAGCACTATTTAGTTAGTGGTATTATTATGCTCCACTACTTCATGCATGAGGGTAGGATGATTAGGGCAATTCAGATCTTTAAGATGAGGGGAACAAAACACGACCCTAACCTAAAATTACTTGAGTTTACAGACCATGGGTTGGTGGTATACAACAAATCTCCGTTCGAGGTCGAATGATATGGACAAGCCTGAAGAAATTTTAAATGAAAAAGATATAATCAAACGAGCCTACAAGTTTGGATTTTATGTTGGATTACATGGCCATACAGACTGGTTTGGTTGGGTAGCTGAAGTTAAAAAGAAGATATACGAGGAGGCAAAGCACCTAGGAGTTTACGAGGAAGTTAAAAAAGCTTATATAAAAGGAAAAAAAGCCGGAAGAGTGGAAAGAGAAAAGAGAATCCATTTAGGTCTAATGAAGCAAACAACTTCTGAAATCCCTGAAAAAATTAAAATAGTTTCAATCGAAAGAAATAGAGGATCTATCGCCTCTTTGAACTTCCCCAAGATTGAGGATATGCCTAAAACCATAAAAAAGCCGAGATTTTTCAGACTGCCCAAAATTCTCAGAGGGGGAGAAGAATAATGTTTATGAAATTCACATATCACTTCCACGCCTATCAGCCTGGAGACATTATATACATCCACGATGGCTCTGGATGGGATCCAATAAAGTATTCAGAGAGATTAAGTCCAGTTGCCCTAAAAATTAGAGAGGAAGAAGTAAAAGGGAGGAATTGGACGAGAGCAATGATTAAAGCTTACGAATACGTTGACGACACTCTAAAAATGCTTGACGAGGGTTCTGTTAGTGTAGATATAGAGCCGTTCACACTGTATATGGTTCTCAAATATAAGCCAAAAATTTACGGAGAAATAGTCGAAACCCTAGAAACCTATGTTGAGCCCGTAGTTACAGTTCCCTTTCACCCAATAATGCCCCACCTGGGAACTTTTGAGCAGGAAGTATTGGCTAGAGTATCCTTTGACTTCTATAGGCCTTTCATAGCCAGGAGAGATATTGTTGGGTATTGGCTACCTGAGAACGTTATAACAAAAGAAACGGCAAAGATAATCACAAGTTCTACAGATAAAGAAGTTGTATTCCTGTTAGATGAGAGACAATTTATTGGAGTTAACATACCCCAAGCAAAGTTTTCATGTAACAAGTACCTCTGTAATGGGAAGAGCGCATATGTTTTTGGGCGAGTTCATACAATTAGCGATGCCTTTGCTTTCAACACTCTTGATGTCGACGGGTTAATTCAGGCAGTGGCAAAGGGGTGCATTGACGTCTTCAAAGAAAAAGAGGGGATAGAGTATCTAGTCTTTCTTTCCAGCGATTTGGAGAGTTTAGTTGCGAATCCTCAGCAACTGGATAGATTTCTCTCATGGATTGAAGGATTGAAAAAGAATGGGATTGAGATTGTAAATTCAGTAGAATTCGTGAGAAGAAAGAAGAGTGGGGAATACAAGGCTCTCCCAGGGGAGTGTAGCGACAGTTTTAGAATAAATGTAAAGGATTACTCAAGCTGGAGCGATTACTTTGATTTAAGTTTAGATGGAAGAACTAGCGACATGAGGTGGACGGGAATAAGGAGAGAAGATAACGTTGTAATAAACAGAATATACAAGGGCAAAAAAGTTTCCCAACTTTGGAAATATGCCTTTACAAAACTGTTTAGGGAGCTCAATAGGGCAGTGAGATTTGGTGTAATTGACCTTTTGAAGATGCAAGGAGTAGAGAATATAAATGCAATCAAGGAGTTTTTGGTGAGGTATGCGAGGATATTCTTTAGGGAACACTACGAATACTTTGAACTAGACACAAGCGTTGACTACGTTATGGAGCCTATTAAGGAGGCAGATCCATCAATAGCCCTAAAGCTTGGGAGGATTTATTACATAATGCTCCTCGCTAACCATTCTTGTCCCAGGTTCTGGGAGAACATAGATACAAGGGTAACATTCGGAAACGTTGTGGCTATAAGCAAGGCCCTAATAGATCTCATGGAGCTATACATGGAGGAGAATGAAGAGAGGGCAAACTACATCTTCCTCGAATACATGAAGCTCTTGGCGTTTCCTCAACTGTATTATGATTATGATCTCTTTAATTTAAAGGGATTGGAAGGGTGGGAGACTACAGAGAAGGCTTGGTTTGAGAGTTTAGCCAGCGAGGTTCCCAATAGCAAGTACAACGTCGTGACTAGGGCTGCATTGTATGCTGGAAAGAAAGATCTTCCAAAGGACATGAGGGGAGTTATAGAAGTCCTCTACGACCTAAATGAGGCCGTTGCAGATACGGGCCACATACCTGGAGAGATGCATGGAAAATGGGAAAACATGGAGTGGTGCGAGCATAAAGGGAAAGAATAGTCAGGGAATTAACCTCTTTCTGTCCCTGGGGAATAGAATTACCTCCCTTATATTTCCTATATTCAGCATTCTCATTATTAACCTCTCAGCTCCAAGTCCAAATCCACCATGAGGGGGCATTCCATATTTGAAGGCTTTCAAGTAAAACTCAAAGCTTTCTGGGTTTAGTCCCTTCTCTTTTATCTGCTCTAGCAACACCTCATATCTGTGCTCTCTCTGCCCTCCTGAACTTATCTCTATTCCCCTGTATTCGAGATCAAAAGCCCTACATATCTCTGGCTTTTCATCATATTTCATAATATAGAAAGGCTTCGCCTCGCTTGGGTATTTGTAGATGAAGTAAAGCTCTACCCCTTCATTTTCGCTCATGTACTTCCCAAGTAATTTCTCTCCCTCGGTATCTATGTCTTCCCCCCATGGAATTTCTTTTCCTAAGTCAGACAAAATTTCAAGGGCTTTATCGTATGTTACCCTAGGAAATGGTTGCTTCGGTTCTTCAAGCTCGAATTCAAGAATCTTTAGCTCCCTCTCATTGTGCTCTCTCACATAGTTGATTGCATAAACAACTAAGTTTTCAAGAACATCCATTACTTCCTCTTCATTTTCAATGAACGCTATCTCTGCATCTATACTCCAAGCCTCGTTTAGATGTCTGGTCGTATTGTGCTCCTCAGCCCTAAAGATGGGAGCTGTTTCAAAAACTTTATCCAGCCCAGTGGCCATCATGATCTGCTTGTACAGCTGAGGTGATTGAGCAAGGAATGCATCGTTCTCAAAATACTTAATTGGGAATAATTCCGTTCCACCTTCAGTGGCCGTTGCTATAATTTTTGGAGTGTGTATTTCTATAAATCCTTCATTATAGAAGAACTCTCTTATTGCCCTGAACACATTAGACCTTATTTTGAAGATTGCCATTACCTTTGGATTTCTAAGATCAATAAACCTATTGTCAAGCCTGGTATCAAGCTCGGCTTTTACTTTCCCTGTTGGATCTAAGGGAAGGGGAGTCTGGGTTCTGTTAAGTATCTCAAACTTCTCTGGAATTATCTCAAATCCAAGCTTTGCTTTTGGAGTGAAGTTCACGATGCCTTCAACAACTACTACATCCTCACTGTTAAGCTTTGGAATAAGTTTGAATATCTCCTCACTGACTTTCTTTTTTGGTGCAGTTATTTGAACAATCCCTTCTCTGTCCCTAATCCACACAAATTTTATTCCACCGAGGTCTTTTACTTCTTGAACCCATCCTGCAACTTTTACTCTTTTACCATTAAGCTCCTCAGTAATCTCGTTAGAATAATGTGTTCTTAACATCTTAACCCCCAAACAAAAGATGGCAAGTTGTTTTTAAATTTTAAGAAAAAAGAGAAGAAATCAGAAGAGCCATTGGTTCTCTATACATTCGTCACAAGGTGGCTTTTCACCAGCAATTGCCTTGAACTTCTTGTATATACACTCTGGGAGGCCAAGTGGACACCTCTCAGGGGTTAGTTCTGGCCTGACTTTTGTCGGATCTAGCTTTATTCTTATGTAAGCTTCATACTCCTCAACTTTCTTCCATGGTAAGATCTTTGCTCCATAGATTACAAGATTGTCGTTAATCCTTGCATAATCCCCAACCACTGCATTCTCCTTTATGATTACATTCTTCCCAACAACAACTCCCTCTCCCAGGATTGTATCCTTGAGCTCTGCTCTCTCCTTTATTATGTCGCTTCCCAGGAGGATAGACCTCTTTATATAAGCCTTATCTTCAATGATGGTGTTTGGCCCAATGTAAGTGTAGGCCTTAATCTTAACTCCGTGGCCAATCTTTGCATTGTTATCAATGTAAACTGGGCCCTGGACTTCGACATCCTCTGGAATTTCAACATTTTCTCCCAAGATCATGTAGCCATTTTCCCTTGAAAGCTGATCGAGAGCAATCTGGTGGGCATAGAATAGGTCTTCAGGCGTTCCAAGATCAATCCAGTAGTATTCCTTTGGCATCCTGTATCCGTAGACTAGTCCTTGGCTGACGAACTTTGGAAGGATCTCCCTCTCAAAGTAAACCTCCTTGTTTTTGGGAATCTCCTTGAGGACTTCCTTGTTAACCATGTATATTCCAGCATCAACCAAGTTGGTCTTGGGTTTCCTTGGCTTCTCCTCGAAGTCAATAATCTTTCCTTCTTCATCTACGATGACCACACCAAACCTCTCTGGGTCATAAACCTTCGTTAGGGCGACTGTTATGAGACCGTCGTTCTCTTTGTGAGCCTTAATCAGTTCTGAATAATCAAAGTTCGTAAACACATCGCCATATATTACTAGGAAGTCGTCGCTCACGTAATCCTCAACGTTCTTTAATGCTCCACCAGTTTCCAAAGGCATTGGGTCATTTACGAATCTAATGTCCTTAGGATAATCAACCATCCTCTCTTGAATGAACTCTCTTATTTCTCCTCTCATATAGTGAACGGAGAGTATTATCTCATCTATCTCGCTGACTTTTTCTAGGGCTTCAAGAATGTACTGAAGATTTGGCTTCCCGAGTACAGGAACCATAGGTTTTGGCCTTGTTGATGAAATAGGCCTTAATCTAGTTCCAAAACCTCCAGCAAGAATAACAGCTTTCATGATATCACCATTTGTAATTTAGCTCTTCTTTTTTATAAAATTTTACTCAAATGTGGTTAATTTTTGCTCAAAATTATTGTCATAATAACAAATCTTTACGAAAAAGATATATTGTGGTAAATTTAACTTTCCTCCATGTCAAAAGTCATGGAGCTCTACAAGAAATATCTTGTTGAAAGAGACCCACAACAAAAATTAAAATTTGCAAAGGAAATTCTAGATAACTTGTTAACCCTACAGCTAAATCCCCCTATTTGGGAAACAATAAGGAAGTCAACTGGACTAAAGGAGCACGAAATGAAAGAAATTCTTAATTATTTGGAGGAAAAGGGAGAAATTGAAATAAAGCGGGCAAAAGATGGAAAAAAGCTATATGCATCAACAATAAGAAGCATGAAAAGAAAATCCAAGGAAATACCCCTAGATATGTGGATCAGTAGGCACTAGAAGTACTGTCTAGCTAACCTAGGATTGTACTCCAAGATTATCTTCCCATCTTTGAATACCCTAATTACTCCACTTTCAGAAAGCGTTATTGCAATGGCCTTTGTCACTTTTGTGATTGCTGCCGAAGCTAAATGTCTACTTCCTAATCCTTGAGGAATGTCTATCTCCAATTTTTTCGGATCAACATCCAAATACCTGCCAGCCGCAACTACCCTACCTGTAGAGGATATTATAAAGGCCCCATCAAGAAATGAGAACTCCTTTATTATTGGCTTAACTTTGGGATTCATAATGTTAATCTTATGGCCTTTGAAGGGATTTGGTACCAATTGGTGGGAATGCTTCATAACCTCTTTCGTGTCACCAATAACAAATATCGTCCCTACAGGTCTCCCTTCTCTCCCCTCTATGCTTAATTCAATGGCTATCTCCAACACCCTTTGAACTATCCCCTCATACCTATCAAAGAAGCCCTCCACAGCTTGAAAGTTTTCCTTAACAACTTTAACTCCAATGCTGTTCTCTGTAATGTATACAAATTTTTCTCCGCTCTCTATCATACCTTTTCCCTTCAGAAAAGCTGCAACTAAATTCAGTAGATTTTCTAGTCCTATTGACATTGGAAGTGGGAGCTTTTGAATTTTTTTACCTTCTTTAACGTCCAATTCCCTACCAACTATTATTATTAAGCCTGGGAATTCTATATCAATGTTTTCAGAGGGAGGATACACTAAAACTATAACCTTAGCCCCTATATTCTTTGCTAGCTCTACCCCACTTTTCAAAATTGCATTAAATAGCTCCACAAACTAGCACCAAATTAACAAGACTGGGATAAGTTTATAAACATTTAGTAATGGTATTAAAAACAGTTAAAAACAGTTACAATTTTTCCAACATTTTGGGGGGATTAGTTTGAAAATTATTGTAGCAATAACTGGCGCAAGTGGGGCTATATACGGGATTAGGTTATATGAAACTCTAAAAAACCTAGGGCACGAAGTAATATTGTTGGCAAGTGAAACAGGTAAAAAAGTTGCAAAACTTGAAACAGGGATTGATATTAAGCCAGATTATGGAGAAAATGACCTCTTCGCTCCCATAGCTTCAGGTTCCTACCCATTTGACGCCGTTGTAATAGCTCCATGCTCAATGAAAACACTATCTGCAATAGCAAATGGGTATTCAAACAACTTAATCACAAGAGTCGCCGATGTTGCACTTAAGGAAAGAAGAAAGCTTGTCCTTCTTATAAGGGAAACCCCCCTCAACTTAATACATATCCAAAACATGTTGAAAATCTCCCAAGCTGGGGGCATAGTAATGCCAGCTTCTCCAGCATTTTACACAAATCCAAAGACAATAGACGACATGATAAGCTTTATAATTGGAAAAATTTTAGATATTTTGGGGATTCCTCACAATCTTTATCCAAGATGGGGGGGTTGAAAAACGAGTGAAATTCACCTTGACGATTTAGATAGGAACATACTAAGGTTATTAAAAAAGGATGCAAGATTAACTATATCTGAGCTAAGTGAACAACTGAAAAAGCCAGAATCAACAATTCACTTTAGAATTAAAAAATTACAGGAAAGGGGAGTAATTGAGAGATATACGATAATCCTGGGAGAACAATTAAAACCTAAGCACTTGGCTTTAATAGTTCTTGAGGTTGGTAAGCCCGTAATTGAAGATTTCCTCGAGAGATATATCTCCTACATAAGCTCAACACTCTCCGCCCTGCCAGGAGTTCTCTTCGTGGCAAAGAGTGGTGAGGACAAGATAATAGCATTAGTTGGAAAAAACAACAAAGATGAGCTTGTAAAGTTCATAGAGGAAAACATAACATCAATTCCAAACTTAAAGCATATTCAAATATTCCCAATAACTGAGATCAAAAAGGGAGAGGACTTAACTGGTTTCCTTGCTGAGGTGTAGGCTATTATGGAAGTTGAAATAAAGTTTAAGATTAAGTTAGAGGATTTTCTGCACACTCTTAACACTTTCAATCCTGAATTCGTAAGATATGAGGAGCAGGAAGATGTTTATTTTGAAGTTCCAAGACCAAAGTTGCTTCGTATTAGAGGAGTTCACAATCTAAAAAAGTACTATTTAACATTTAAAGAAATATTAGACGAGAACAATGAGGAGTTCTACGAGGTAGAATTTGAAATTGGAGATTTTGAAAAAGCTGTTGAGGTTTTTAAAAGGCTTGGGTTTAAAATACAAGCCACCATTAAGAAGAAAAGGTGGGTGTACAAGCTTAACGGAGTCACTCTAGAAGTGAATAGAGTTGAAGGGATTGGAGATTTTGTCGACATTGAGGTAATAAGCGACAGTCCTGAAGAAGCCAAGGAAAAAATATGGGAAGTTGCAAAAATGTTGGGATTAAAAGAGGAAGATGTAGAGCCAAGACTCTACCTTGAGCTAATCAACGAGTTATCTGGACGCTCTTCATGAGCTCAAGAGGTTCTGGATGCCTCTCAAAGTACTTCCTTATTGGCTCTAGCAAGTCTATGAGATATTCTGCAACCGCGTTCTTCAGGTCCAACGGATGAAGCTTCCCCTCTGCAAAGTCCCTCTTTAGCTCTTCAAATGTAGTATAAGTTACATCTCCCCCGTACTTCGCAGGTCTGTGAATTGTGAATTCAGTTGGTTCCTCCCTAAATACTAGATATTCAACCCAATCCAAAACGGGGTTGTACTTAACTTCTCTTGCTGGACAGAAGGCCTTTCTTAGCTTCTCCCTAATCTCTTCAGGACTGTCGTGGATGAAAACTGCTGAGTAAGGCTTACTTTTACTCATCTTCATCTCAGCTTTTATCTCCTTAAACTCCTCTTCGCTTTCAATGGGCCACTTTGGAGGCTCCTGAAGTCCCAGGAGGAGATGGTGGTGAACTGCTACAGGCTTTAGCTTTTCTCCATTGTGAATTATGGGATGATAGCGAAGCTTTTCAGCGACTTCAATAGCTATTACGTGAGCTTTTCTCTGATCCATTCCTGCGTGAGCGATTGTAACTCCTTGATAGAATATATCTGCCACCTGCATCATTGGATAAATTAGTTTGGCGAAGTCTATTGCTTCACCCATCTTTCTTCCCATTATTGTTATTGACCTCAAAACTCTGCTAAGGGTTACGTTCTTTGATATGTCAATTACGGTCTGCCAGTAATCACCCTTTTCAAGTATCTCGCTTGCGAGAACAAATTCAACTTTTTCCGGTTTTCCTCCCATTACTTCGATGCTTTTCTCCATTCCAACTTTGAAGTACTTGAGGGCCACCTCTTGGATGGTCTCTAAATCTCCTCCGAGCTTGTCATTTATCCAACTGTGCCAGTCTGCCAAGAAGACCCTAGTCTTAATGCCCGCCTTTTGGAAGTCTGCAATCTTAGCCCCAGCCATTAGACCAGTTCCAAGGTGAATGTAACCACTGATCTCAAAGCCTATGTAGTGCTGAAGGGGGGCTCCTATTTCAAACAGATGCCTAAGGTTTTCAACTGTCAGTACTTCCTCAGTTGGCTTTTTGAGCACCAATTTTATTCTCTCTTCAATGTCCATCCAGCCCACCATCCTAATAAAGTCATGCAACTCTTAAGAAATTTCTGGAGGTATATAAAGGTGGTTGGAAAAATTATTGGACTAATGATACTCATAATTTTGTTTATGATAAGAGGACTGTTATTTTTGTCTCAGATATTCCAAAAAAGTATGACACTTTTAGTTAAACACAAAGTCGATATTCCCGAAAACAAAAAGAAAAGCTTGGAAAATGCTTTTGTAATTTTAAGATATGTTATTTTAGGAATATTTTTTGTATTATCTCCAACAATCATCGGTAAGTTCACTCTCCCTCTCGCATTTCTAAGTGGCAGTAGCTTAGGAAAAACTATCTTATATAGACGATGGTCTTTATTATCAAAAAAATAAAGAGAAGGGCATTATTCTTAAGTATCTGAATGTGGGAACGCTCATAATTGTTCTGGTGGAGGTAATTACATTAAGCGTTCTCTCAATAATTGGGAAGCTAATGTCAACGTTTGTTTTTGGAGGAAATACAATTTACTTCTTCCTGGGTGGAATTGGATTTGGTATTGTTACATCCACTCTAATTGCCATTAACAATAAATATTATCTTCAAAAATACCCTAAGCCTTAGGCTTCAAAAAATTAAAGGGCTAAGAAAGCTTGGCCTTTTCAATTGCTTCCTTAACTAGTCCCCTCGCCTTCTTCATCAGCTCTTCAGCTTTTTCTTTTGTATGAGCTTCAAGGGTTATCCTCATTATTGGCTCAGTTCCGCTCGGCCTAAAGAGTATCCACCACTCCTCATTTTCAATTCTTATTCCATCAATGTCAATTAAATTCTTGTATTCAAAGTTTTGAAGAGCCAGCTTTTCAATTATACGCATGACCTTCTGCTTTAGCTCATTTGGACAGGGAATTTTCTCCCTAAGCGTCACATACCTGGGAACTTCTTTTGCAAGCTCGCTTATTGGGCCTAATTTGTCAATCATCTCAACCACTAACGCTCCAGCAAAGATGCCATCAGGAGTTAAGTTCCACTGAGGGATTATCCAAGTACCACTTGGCTCCCCTCCAAATACACCTCCATGTTTGCTGAGCTCATATGCAACAGCAACATCGCCAACCTTTGTTCTAATAACTTCTCCACCCCTGGGCTTTAGGTAATCATCGAGGGCAAATCCTGCGTCAACGGTTGTCACAACTTTGCCCTTTCCGTACTTTTCAATCATATATCCCGCTATCAGCGAAAGCATGACCTCATAATCTACGAAGTTCCCTTGGTCATCCACCACACCAATTCTATCTGCATCTCCATCGTGAGCTATTCCAACATCAGCCCCAACTTCCCTAACTACTTTAGACAGCATATCTAAGCTCTTTCTATTTGGCTCAAGTTCTCTAACAAAGAAGCCCGTTGGGTGTGAATTTAGACTAATTACCTTGTTCCCTAGCTCTCTCTGAAGATAGGGGCTTACTATTGATCCAGCCCCATTTCCGCTATCAACTACCACTGTATATGAATTCTCTAAGTTTATCTGCTCAACTGCATTCTTAATGTATTCCTTTTTAGGATCAGCTTTAATAACTTCCCCTATCTCCATCCAACTTACTCTCTTAAAGGTTTCTTCTTCGATTATTCTCTCAAGCTCGCTCTCTTTATCTGGAGTGTACGCCATTCCGTTTCTGTCCCAAACCTTGATACCGTTGTAGTTTGGAGGGTTGTGCGAGGCCGTAATTGTGACTCCCGCATCTGCATTGTAAAGCTTAATCGCAAATCCCGTTAGAGGAGTAGGAGCAAGTCCTATATCCACAACCTCGATTCCAGTTGCCAAAAGGCCACTTACAAGGGCATGCTTTATCATTTCACTGCTCGTTCTAGTATCAATCCCAACAACAACTCTCCCCTCTCCAAGATAAGTTCCCAGGGCCAGTCCTACCTTTAGAGCCAGCTCGGGTGTAAGTTTTTCGTTAACCACTTCCCTAATTCCGCTCGTTCCAAAGTATTTTCCCATTGCTATACCCCCATTAGGCTGTTTTTCATCCTTACGAGGATTTTTGCTCTTTCAAGTGAGACGGGATTGTTAATTTTGCCATTTTCTTTTACCCAGGTTCCAACTATGAAACCGTCGGCATACTTAAAAAGTGTTCTGAAATTCCTTGGATTAACTCCAGAGCCTACCAAAACTGGAATACTGCTTACCCTTTTTGCCAAGATTAAATCCTCCAAGCTAATGCTCTCCCCCGTTCTTCTTCCCGTAACTATAATTCCATCTGCCAATCCCCTCTCCACAGTATCTTTTACTGCATCTTCAAAGTTTGTGAAGTGGACCGCATGCTTTACGTGCACATCTGCAAGGGTTAAGATGTCCCCTCCTATTATCCTTTTGACGTTCCATAGCTCCCTTGCACACCCCTCAATTATTCCTTGATCCGTAAAAGCAACTCCAGTTAGAACATTAACTCTGATAAAGCTCCCTCCCACCGCATGCGCAATTGAGTAGGCAACTATACAGTCATTTCTTAATGCATTTATTCCCAGGGGAAGAGAGACCTCTTTCTTTACGGCTTTCGCTACTACTGTAAATGCTGGAATAACCTCCCTGGGAAGAGTCTTTGAGAAGGGAGAATCTCCAAAGTTCTCCACTATTATTCCGTCGAACCCAGCCTCTTCATAAGTTTTGGCATCCCTGATAGCCCATTCTATTACCTCCTCAAAATCTCCCCCATATCTAGGAGAACCTGGGAGAGGCTTTAAATGGACAACCCCTATCAATGGTTTCTTACTAAAATCCAAGTCCTTCATGGTCACTCCCAACACTTATAACTCCAAGTTAGGTTAAGGTTTTCGGTGAGATTCATGATAGATGCTCACGCTCACATCGAGTTCTTCAAGAAAAATCAGGAAGAGATAATAGAGGAGGCAAAAAGAAAGCTTAGGGGAGTAGTTGACTCCATAACGGAGTACAGAAAGACTCACGTGTGGAAAAGCTGGGAGTTGTTGAAGGATTATTTTGACTTCATATTCCCCACCCTGGGGTATCATCCCAACGAAGCTAGGAGGGGGAACTGGGAAAAGGTAAGAAAAGTGGAGGATTTTATACTTAAACACCAGAAGGAAATATTTGGAATCGGGGAGATAGGCCTTGACTACTATCACGCAAAGACCAAAGCTGAGAGAGATGCTCAGAGAGAAATCTTTGTTCACTTCTTAGAGCTGGCAAAAGAGCTGAACCTTCCAGTTGTAATTCATGCCCGAGAAGCGGAGAAAGAGGCATTGGAAATCATAAACAGGTATGACATCCCCTCTTACTTTCACTCTTACACAGGTTCAGTTGAAGTGGCTAGGGAAATCGTTGATGGCGGGCACATACTAGGAATAAGCACAGGCATAGTCTTTATCCCAGAAGTCCGAGAAGTGGCCAAAAACATTGAGATAGAGTATTTGGTTGTTGAGACAGACGCTCCATACATGAGTCCTTACAAGGAGATTAGGAATAAACCAATATTTGTCGAAGTTGCCATAGAGGAATTGGCAAAAATTAAAGGAATGGATAAGACAGAAGTTGAGGCAGTTACAGAGGTAAATACAATAAAGTTCTTTTCTCTTCCGCTATAATGTTTTTTTCAAACCTCTAAATTTTTATTTTCGGACAAAATCTTTTTATACCTCCCCTTTGTAAATTAGGTCGACCTAATATTTTGAGGGGGTGCTAAAATTGAGTGACTTCATTCCACTCACAATGCTGAGGGAGGGCGAGACAGGAGTTGTAGTTGACATCCAGAGTGGAGTTAATGCTAGAGGCAAATTGCTCTCAATGGGTATAACCCCAGGTGTTAGGGTTAGAATGATAAAAAGTAGAAAGCCTGGACCTGTAATCATTGGGATAGGTTCATCAAAAATAGCTCTTGGCTGGGGAATTGCAAGTAAGATTATTGTAAGGAGGGAGTAATCGTGCTAAAAACTGTGGCCTTAGTTGGGAACCCAAACGTTGGAAAGACAACAATTTTTAACGCACTAACCGGGTTGAGACAACATGTAGGCAACTGGCCTGGAGTTACTGTAGAAAAGAAAGAGGGAATTATGGAATATAGGGAGAAGGAATTTCTCGTTGTAGACCTCCCTGGGATTTACTCTCTTACCGCCCATAGCATTGATGAGTTGATAGCACGAAACTTTATTTTAGATGGAAATGCTGATGTCATTGTTGACATAGTAGACTCGACATGTCTTATGCGAAACTTGTTCTTAACCTTAGAGCTGTTTGAAATGGAAGTTAAGAATATCATCCTAGTCTTGAACAAATTTGATCTACTCAAAAAGAAAGGGGCTAAAATTGACATAAAAAAGATGAGAAAAGAGCTTGGAGTCCCTGTTATTCCTACAAATGCAAAAAAAGGAGAGGGAGTTGAAGAACTTAAAAGAATGATTGCCCTAATGGCTGAAGGGAAAGTTACTACTAATCCGATAATTCCCAGGTACGATGAGGATATTGAGAGGGAAATTAAGCACATCTCCGAGTTATTGAGAGGGACTCCTTTAGCAGAGAAATACCCCATTCGATGGCTTGCCCTTAAGTTGTTGCAGAGGGATGAAGAAGTAATTAAGTTGGTTCTCAAATACTTGGGACAGGAAAAAATGGATGAAATACTGAAGCATATCAGCGAGCTAGAAGAGAAGTACAAGAGACCTCTGGATATAGTGATAGCAAGTCAAAAGTACGAATTCTTAGAGCAACTCCTGAGAAAGTTCGTAGTTCATGAACCAGAAGTTAAGGAAAATCTGGCTAATCAACTCGACAGGTTATTGACTCATCCAGTTTATGGAATGATATCCCTCCTAATCACCTTCTACTTGGTATTCAAGTTCGTCTTTACCTTCGGCTTTCCCCTCCAGGAGTTGTTGGATACGGCATTTTCACAATTAGGAGAAAGCATTGCTCCATACATTGGGAATGAAGCCCTAAGGGGGTTAATCGTAGATGGAATTATCGGAGGAGTTGGCACTGTAGTAAGCTTCTTCCCCTTAGTATTCCTGCTCTTCGTGGCAATGTCTATCTTGGAAGATGTAGGGTATTTGGCAAGAATTGCGGCAATGATGGAAAGGTTTATGAGAATTTTTAGACTCCCAGGAAAAGCAGTTATACCAATGGTGCTAGCTTTTGGTTGTAATGTCCCTGCAATCATGGCTACAAGAACAATAGAGAACGAAAAGGAAAGAATAATAACTCTGTTAATCAATCCCCTAGTTCCCTGTGTTGCTAGAATGACCGTAATAACGTTCCTAGCAGGAACATTCTTCCCAGACAGGGCTCCCCTCGTGGCAATAGCTATCTACGCAATAGCAATAGGTTTAGCTTTGTTATCCTCTCTGCTCCTGGGCAAGTTCATTGTAAAAGGAGAAGAAAGTCCGTTCATAATTGAGTTGCCAGAATATTTGATTCCTTCATGGAGAGTAGTATTAGTCCACTCCTGGGAAAGGAGCAAAGAATTTCTTAAGAAGGCGGCCACAGTAATCCTATTCGGCTCAATCCTTATCTGGTATCTATCGAGCTATCCAGAGCCCGTTGGGAATGGAATTAGTTATGCAGAAAGATTAGGAAAGATCTTTGAACCATTGATGAAGTTAATGGGCCTTGATTGGAAGGCAGCTGTTGCCTTGCTCTTCGGAATAATTGCCAAGGAGAATACCATTGTAGCTTACTCAATAATATATGGAGTTAGCGAAGAGAGCTTAGCAGGAACTCTGGCAGGGATTATGACTCCCCTTCAAGCCTTTGTGCTGGCTTTAGTAACTACCCTCTACATGCCCTGTATAGCTACATTAGCAGCTATAAGAGCAGAGGGAGGAACAAAGTGGATGATAATGGCAGCTCTGTATAATTTACTCTTAGCTACAGTCATTGGAATAGCAGTTTATCAAATCGGAGGAATCATTTATGGGTAAATTAGAGAGACTTTTGGAGTTAATAAAAGAGGGAAAATCATTGGATGATATTATGAAAGAACTTAGAGTTTCGAGAGAGGAGGTAAAAGGGATGTTAGAAATCTTAAAGGCCTTAGATTACATTGAGGAAGTAGAGGCAGAGAGCTGCAACAATTGTCCATTAAAAGAGGTGTGTGGAGGAGGATGTGTAAGGATAGGAATAAAAGCCTACGTTCCAAAATTCAAATCTTAACTTTGCCCCTCTTTTTTACAAACTCTTGCAGATCTATCCTCTGCTCCAACCACTCTCTGACAAATCCGGTAAATACTATCGGGACTTTTCTCAGCTCTTCTACATTTCTAGCTCCAACGAGAAACATTGCGTTCTTGATTTCTTCAACGTATCCTTTGATGACTTTGATCACCCCTTCTACATCCCCTTTTGCGGCAGGTTTCAGAACAGGTAACGCTATTCCAACAAGAGAAGCTCCCATGGCTAGAGCTTTTGCCATTGTAATTCCATCCCTCATACCACCACTGGCTATTATTGGGAGGTTAGTTGAAAACCTAACTTCAGCTAAGCTTATGGCCGTTTTTATCCCCCAATCCCAAAATCTTAGAGCCAACCTCTTTCCCAACTCATCTTTGGCCCTATAATATTCCACTCCACTCCAGCTTGTCCCCCCAACACCGCTAATATCTATTGCACTAACTCCAATGCTCTCCAGCTTTATTGCAACCTCCTTCGAAACTCCAGCTCCTGTCTCCTTCGCTATTACAGGATAATCTATTGAAGAAGTTATCTCGGCCAAAGCTTCAAGAACGCCTGAAAATGTCGTATCCCCCTCTGGCTGAACGCTCTCCTGAAGTGGATTCATGTGGATTGCTATGGCATCCGCATCTATCTTTTCTATTGCATAAAGAACTTCCTTCACCCCATACTTCCTCTTTGCATTCCTCCCAAACTGAGGTGCCCCTAAATTTCCAACTAAGAAGACATTCGGGGCCACATCTCTCACATAATAACTTTCCCAAGTTTCTGGCTTCTCTATCATGGCCCTTTGACTTCCCACCCCAAGAGGAATATTTAGCTCTTCAGCCGCTTGGGCAAGTGTTCTGTTGATTTTCCACGCTACTTCTCCTTTTCTTGTTCCACCAGTCATCCCAGTAATCATTATTGGATAATCAAACTTCCTTCCTAGGAATTTTACTGAAAGATCAATCTCATCCTTATCAATCTCTGGAAGGCTCATATGGACGAAGTGAACATCTTCAAAGCCATTAGTTGCGTGGGCCTCAACATTTCTCTTGAGGCAGTGCTCTATGTGCTCAAACTTTCTAAGAACAGTGCGAGTCCCTTCATCCATTTGATTCCCTCCCTAAGAAGAATTTGGTGGACCGGGCGGGATTTGAACCCGCGGCCTCCGCCTTGCGAGGGCGGCGCTCTTCCAGGCTGAGCTACCGGCCCACCCTCGATGTTAGTGGATAATCGTATTTTTATAAAGCTTGCGGGGTTCGCTAGATAAATTAGAATTTCGTTTTGAGACAAATAGAGGATGCCAAGAATCGTCACTTCTATGGCCACATTTCATAAAAGCCAGCTTTCCACACGATTACGTTCTACTTAAACTTTTGGCTTTTTCGTTGGATTTTCTAATAGGGGTCTCTCTAACCTCCTATTTAAGACTTTCTCTGAAAACCCGTAACACTGCACTCCATTTATAAACCCAACACAAAAATAGAAAAGGAATGAAAAAAGGTTAACACGTC
>NZ_JASKLM010000062.1:0-8975 GCF_030153625.1 Pyrococcus sp.
TATAGAATGCTCTCAGCCTTCATTTCTCTCCCTTCTTTTTCTGAAAAATTATCAGAAACTTAAACCTAACGCCCTACCGCTTATCCTAACAGTATCCCAAAAAGTGCAAGTAATGAAATTGAATCCTTCATCAGTATCTTCCTTGATGTCCTTGAAACGATTAAGCCGAGAATTATTCCGAATACGAGGCCTATAACCCAAACATAGATTGGCCTTGATATCCCCTTGAGTGTTACATTTATCACCTGAGGGAGCAGTATGAGAGCTACCAGGAACGTTCCCTCGATGGTAAGTAGCGCGGTGCTTATGATCTCAAACTTTCCCCTCTCGTCTTTGAGGATCTTTAAGTCATGAGAAAGATACATGAGAAACCTCCCGAAATTAGAACCACTCCTGAATGCCAAGGGCAATGTTATGGCTAGGAGTATTGATCTTTTATAAAAGTGCAGGAAGAGGAAGACGCCACCTACTATCGTCACAATGTTAAAAATTATGTCCGGCCATGCCCTCTTATCGACGTCCTCTGATCTAACGATAACTTTGCCCATGAACTTCAACATTGAGAGGAAGAGCTTGATTGAGAGAAATGTTATCAATATTGCGTAGAGTAGCAAGGTGCTAATTACAGCTCCAAAGTCCACGCCTTTCCCTCCTCGCTTTGTCTTCAAGCTCTGAGTACTCTTTAATTTTGTCAAATTTCTTTTCGTAGAAAACCCTCGCTAAGCCTTTCTCAACCAGCAGGGCATTTACGTCCTTGGAGTCCAAGTAAAGGTAAACGAGCAACCTACCGTACTTATCTTTTTCTCCCTGCCTCGAGTCGAATTTCAGTGTAACGTACTTTCCAAGGGTCAAATTCTCAAGGAATTCTTTTGCCATGTAGCCGTATTTGACCAGACAGCTGAGATTGTGGATTCCCCTGTATTCCCCAGGCTTCATGAGCTCGGGCTCAAGCTCGGGGGCATCTATTCCAACGAGCCTTACCTTAACTGTATCTCCATCAATTCTAACGTACAAGGTATCTCCATCAACTACCTTAACAACTTTTCCATGGAGTTCTCTTGGCTGTTGGGATAGACACCCGAGGATGAGCATTATGATTATAATTAGGCTACCTACCCTTCCTGGTCTCCCATACAACCTTCCCATCTTTCCTCACTACCTTAAGGATTCTGTGATATGGGATCTGAGTTTCTCCAATGAAGAAGTATCCGTGACCGAGTTCTATGAGCTTTACGGGTATCTTCCTGACGTTCCCGTACGCTCCTCTGTGCTCTATTATTATGAAGTAATCTTCTTCGTTCTCCCTGGGATCATATTTTATTTTAGCAAGAACCTCCTTCACCGTTCCCTTCCTCATTTTAGAACCCTCAGTATTTTCTCTATATTTTCTTTCCAATTCTTTATGACCTTTCCATGCCCAGGAAGGCCGAGTCTGACATCAAAGTCCCTCAATAATTCCAGGGATTCAACGATCTTTTCCTGACTACCCGTTGGAAGATCAGTCCTCCCATAGGTTCCAGCGAACACCGTGTCCCCTGTGAACATTATCCTTTCCTCCTCATAGTAAAGGCAGGAACTTCCTCTCGTGTGTCCTGGAGTATGAATGAGAGTTAGCTTGACCTTTCCAACTTTAACTTTCTCTCCATCTTCAAGCTTGATGTCAACTTTGTGGGGCTCGAATTTCCTTCCATAATAATAAGAAAATATAACATAGTCATCGCCCTCCTCTAGGACTTTTGCCGTTAAAATGTGGGATGCAAATTCTGCATTCAGCTTCTCCTTAAAAATTAGATTCCCACCGACGTGATCGAAATGCTCATGGGTGTTAAATATCACGACCCTGCTAACTCCCTGGAGCCATCCCTCCCTTTTGGCAACATCTAGATATCTATTCCAGTACACTCCTGTTCCCGTGTCAACGATGAGCAACTCGCTTCCACTTTTTAGGAAATACACGTTTGAATCAAGGTGAATTCCTCTAAGCATGAGTATGTTGGGCCTTATTATTATCGGGATCATCAATCATGTTAAGCGTTTAAGGCCTTAAAAAGTGCATGAAGCCAACTATCCCAACTCCGAACAATGAGAGTAGGAATAGCACTATTATGAGCTCAAGAACGAACACCATTATCCAGGCTAGGAAGGCCTTCAACCACCCAGTCTCGAACAGAGATTTTATGACGGCTACGTAGGCGATTATCCCTAATAAGATGTTTATTCCAGGAAGGAATGAAAGTGCAATCGTGACTATTGCCTGTAAGATTCCTCCTAGTAGGACAACAAGTATTGACCTTCCGAGGCTAGCCTTTTCTATTCCAACGAGCTTTGCAGCTACATACATGAATAATCCAGCTATGACTAACGCTATTAATATGGCGAGAAAGAATAAAGCACCTAAACCGGCTATTATTATTCCTGGATGCATTTTTGCTCCCTCCAATAACGGGGGTTCCCCTACGGGGTTTTAGTGTGACTTTGTGGAATTTTACCCCAATTCTCTGTTTTTTCTACTGCCATGACCCCGAAGGAGTTGGTTTTCATTGGCCTTTCATCGAGTTTCAGACTTTCGGGGTACCGCATGCGGGGCACGTTTTTGAAGATTACTTTTATTTTATCCCATTTACAGTAACTCCAAGGATTTTCGAAGCTTCCCCTTTCATATTAACCGCTGGCAACTATACACAACACACCTTTATATATTTTTCAATTCAATAACGAAATTATTATACAAAAAGAAGAACAGTTAGAAACGGCTCCAGGGGGACCGCCTCATCACCGATCAGGAGGGATGAATCCTGTCATTGCCGCCCTAGCATTTCAATATTGGAGGGGTGAGTATTTAAAAATTATCTTTTCTTTTTGAATGCCTCGCCTTTCAGGACAGAGAGGAGATCAGCGACTGGGAATATATTGGATTTAAATCTCTGATATTGCTTGTAGATTGTAATACTTTGGTATATAGTTTTGTTAGATCTTATTCCAATGAAATTATCTTGTGAGTTCTCTGAAAGGAAGTGATGTCCTGATTATCTCTATAATGGAAATATTTAAATATTTGATTATAAGAAATTATGAAAAACTTTGGATGGTGGCACCAATGCAGTGGAAATTAGTAAGTGTTTTGTTGCTTGGTTTGTTGGTTTTGAGTTCTTCTAGTAGTGCAACAGTGCCAAGTAAGGATGTTTCTCCAGCACTTGCTGAAAAAGTTGCCAGGAGCTATGTGCAGTGGATTGCTGTCAATATCCCTGATTTTAAAGAGTGGAGGGATGCAACTCTTGGAAAGCCTGTCACGTATTATTTCCCTAATGGTGAGAAAAGTGCTTATGAGTTTGCAGTTTTTAAGAACGGTAAGAATGTTGGATTTATTCTTGTTTCGGCAAGAAAAGACATGCCTCCAGTTTTGGAGTTCAGCAAAGCAAAACCACCAAGCTGGAAGTTAGAGAAAGTTAAAGAGCTTGCAGAAAAGAAGGGTTATAAAACTGGGAGACTACTTTATTATGGAGCACTAACCTACAGCGTTGATATTGGAAACGGGAAAGCAATAAGCTTGAAAGACATGAAAGTGAGAAAATATCTAATAAACGTAAAGTTACAGTTTACTAACAATTTAGAAAGTAGTTTAGGAAAATCTTCCATAGGAATCTATACTGTAGATGGTTTAGTCATCAAAAGTATATCAGGAGTACCAGCTTGGACATCAACGGATTATGGAGGTGCTTATTACATTGATTATCCGGATAATGTGGGGCCTGCAAGTGATCCCTGGGATGATTGGGATGGCTGTGCAGCAATAGCAGCTTCAATGATAATTGCATATTATGAACCGCAATTACAGGATGATTGGAACAGGGAGGCAATAATTGATGTGCTTCATCACACCATGAATATCGATTATAATGGAGGATCCTATTGGTGGGATCAAGTAGAGGGTATTAAAAACTTTAAAGAGGAATGGGACAGCTTAACTGGATGGATAGTATCTGATCCAGTATACCATGACTTTACTGCAACATTCTATGAAGAGTTCAGCAGCTATGACATAATAACTGAAGTGAATACAAACCATCCATTCATGCTGGGGATTGAAAATCCTGGAAGTGCCCATGCCGTAACAGGAGTGGGATATGTATATTCTCAAGAAAGTGGAGATATCCTCTACATTAAGGTTCACGATGGAGACGAAGTGAAATATATAACTAATGGAAACTGGCAAGACGCAGATATGATAAAAGTTAGAACAACCTGACTCTCCTCAGGGTGATTTCGATGAAAAGGATAATCCTCGCTATCTTTATTCTTTTAGCTGTACTCGGGTATGTATACATCTCACACATCAACCCTAATCATGGACTTAACCTCAATGTGCATCCAAAGTGTAACTATCAAAATCCTTCTGAAGTGTTGAATACTGTACTAACTGGAATAAACCATTTGTATAGATTGGAAGAGGCACCTATAGAGCTTATTCAACCCTCAGACTATCAAGAAAAGTTCACTGGAAAAGCTAATGATACAGCATTTGGACTTTATGTCTATCAATCCTGGGATTCGTGTAGAAAAGCATATGATAAGATTATAAGTAGCTTGAGGAATTTCAATTGTACCCTCCACGAGGAAAAGAAATGCATATGGACAAAGAACAATGAAGCTTATTACATAAACTGTATGGCCATTAAGGGTTCATACGTTCTAATTGTCGTCAAAGGATCTCCTGAAGAGATAATTGATTTTGTCGACTCAATAACGCCTCTATATTATGGACCCTCACCGCAAAAAGTTGTCTTCTATACCCTGACCAAGAGCCGGGCATATGAAAGCCCAATCTTTGGTGAGTATGCGATTCCCTTTAGAGAAGGGAACTGGACAGAGAAGGTAGAGGTCAATATAGGCGGCTATCTCTATAAGGTAGAGGGAGTGGTGGATTCTAGATACTGGAATGGAAAGTTTCCGATAAATGTTAGAGACGTTCGCATGGCAATTTATGTTTATCCAGAAGGTTGCGGAAAAGAGGTCTTTCTTAGGGTGCAAAATGCTTTAACGGATAGCTGGGAAAAAATTAGTGTTCCTACTAACGTAACTGAAAAGAAAAACTTCATCGGAACCCTAATCGTAGGCACCATGTTCAAAAAAGGCAATATTGTTGTTTACGTTGAGTACTCAAGGATGATGGGTTTCGATAGGGTAATAATTCTGTATGGGAACGAAAAGGATGTCAAAAAACTGGCCTCGATATTGATGTAGGGAGTAAATTTCATGAAAATCTACCCATTTCTTTCTAATTTTGAGTTTGACCTTGATAGTGATAGCTGGATACTGCTCATTAAGGAAAAGTACCCCCCATCTTTGAAAGCTGACAATTGCAAAGATGCGGATCAACATCTTTAAGTTTTAGAGTTGAACCTCGAGTGCCTGCTATTGGATTGAGTAAGATGAAGTCATGATTCACATCTACATATGGCATTTAAGATCGAGGTAAAACTAACCTTGTAGTATCATGCCATCAGGACGGCTGAAGGCGAGTAGTAAATAATGGTTTCAGTCTGCCATTTCTCTCCTTGTTGGGTTCTGTTAATTGTTTAAGCGATGTAAAAGCACTTTATTCGCTAATCTTAGATGCTCAAGTCATCATTGCTGATGCCGTTATTGTGCTGAGATATCGAGAAGAAGTAAGTAACTCAAAAACTCAAATACTAGTTTGATTATTTGGCGAAGAGAATTTTGGAGATCGTGAATCTTATGTGCTAAAGAGACACCCACTTGGTGTATCTTCCTCTGTCTTCGCTTTCTCCTGACTCTGCAAAATATCCTTTCTTGACCAAAACGTTATTTGGATATCCAAACAGTGCCAAGCTTCAATGACCAGTTCTTTAAAAGTATACCACTGGCTCACTCCCAATCTGCTTACAATTTGTTTAAATCTTCTTTCAGCTCTTCCACTTCACT
This sequence comes from Pyrococcus sp., assembly GCF_030153625.1. NCBI lineage: Archaea > Methanobacteriati > Methanobacteriota > Thermococci > Thermococcales > Thermococcaceae > Pyrococcus > Pyrococcus sp. The sequence continues at coordinate 5,944 of NZ_JASKLM010000062.1, forward strand.
CATAGCTTTTTCACTTCACTTGCAACTCTACTAGCAACTTCCCACACTATCTATCTTTCCATTATCTTTATCGAAGAGTGAAACTCCAAATCTTCCTCCTAAAATTTCCTTTGTTTTCCCATTTTTGTGAAGTTCTTCGAGTGCCCCTACCTAAAGCTTCTGCTTCGTCTTTCCCTGCTTTTCCAGACCAGACTAAATCGGGAATTCACAAGCATAAGGAATAAACTTCCTATTTTTGCCCATTCATTTTCTAACATGGTTTAGGAACTTCAAATCTAAGACGTAGCAACCAACAATGGCAAAATGGAGGTATTTTAGCTTTGAGTATCTCAAACAGTCCAACCTTTTCAGACTTATTTTAGGGTTTTATATTAAATATCAGGCTGAGGCTTTCAAAACATCTTCCCATGGTGTAAAGCAGAAGTTGAGCTCAATTTGCCCACTTTCTTTTTAATATACTATTTTGAACGAGATAAGCCAATGATTCCTTATCTACCAGCTGCAAAGCGTCTTTCATGCTTATAGGATACTCAGAAACCTTGAGTATTAGCTCCTCAACCTTGTATGCATGTTCCCAGTACTCTCTTTCTCCATTCCCACATACATAAATATCAGTTTGCTCATAGGGTGCTATGGTCAAAATACTTAAAATAGTTTTCATCAAAGTGACAAAAGGTGGTGAAGTTGCCAGACTTCAACATCGAAGAAGTCTTCAACGTTGATGACTACATGTACTTCTACTCTGAAAAGCTGACCGAGGAGAGAACGCAAAAGGAAGTTGAGTTTCTGGTAAAAGCTCTTAAATTGGAAGAGCCAAGGAAAATCCTAGATTTAGCTTGCGGCTTTGGGAGGCATGCAATAAAGTTGGCAGAGTTAGGGCATGAGGTAGTTGGCGTCGACATAATGGACGGCTTCCTTGAGATCGCAAGAAAAACTGCAGAAGAGAAAGGAGTGAACGTTAAGTTCATGAAAGGAGACATGAGGGAAATAAACTTCGAAGAAGAATTCGACGTAGTTTTGCTCCTCTACACATCATTTGGATATTTCAGTGACGAGGAGAACTTTAAAGTATTGCAAAACGTTTACAAAGCCTTAAAGCCAAATGGGCTCTTCTGCCTTGATGTTCCAAACAAAGATTTTGTAGTTAAGCACCTTTCTCCATACTCCGTGCTTGAGAAGGGTGATGATTTAATGATTGACATGTCGAGCTTTGACGTCCTTACGGGAAGAATGCACGTCAGAAGAATAATCATCAGAAATAACCAAAGAAAGGCTGTTGAGTACTCCTTAAGGATTTATACATATACTGAGCTGAGTGAAATGCTCAAAAGAGCTGGTTTTAAGATAGAAAAAGTTTATGGTGGCTTTGATGGCAGAGCGCTTTCCCTAAATGCTCCAAGAATGATAGTGATTGCAAGAAAGACTTAAACTCTCCCTTCCAAAAACCTCTTCAGCATCTCCGCCTTCTCAACCCTGCCGAGCTTGAGGTAGGCTTGATACTCATACTCTAAATCCAAAACGGGAATCTTCATCCCTTCAATCTCCACAAAGCGCTTGTATCTGTCTATATCTACCGGAGGCTCCCATTCATTGTTGACCTTCTTTTGAATGTCGCCCATTATCTCGACTTTGATCCCATCAATCATGAGCACTCCAAAGTGCGAGCGGATTCTCTCGCTCTCCTTAAATTTAACAGGCTCAACCACGAACTCAGAAAAGAGGCGCTCGATTTCATAGGCTCCTTCTCTGTCCGTCTGAACATCAATGTCATGCGGCTCAACAGGGACACCTTGGAGGGCAAAGCAGAGGCTCCCGGTAATAACCCAGTTCACATCACTATCCTTCAACCGCCCATACAGCTTACGGAGAGCTTTAAGATGTCTCTGAGGAATCATCTCAACACCTCAAAGCTCTATATCCAAAAAGTTCTTAAAAAGTTTGGGGCGAGAGGAGATCGGAGAGGTTCTTTGAGAGATATTTTTAGTGGAAACAGGCCCGGAAAGCAACGACTAATCGCCAGTCCTTAACCTTTGGGGCTCATCTCGGCAATCCAGATGTATCTATTTATCCTCTCGAAACGGCATTGAAGGCTGAGCCTTTCGCAGGTTCTCTGCAGCTCATCAACGGTAGCAAAGTACTCGTCGAGAACTTCCTCAAGGATGCCGTCCTCCCTCGCTATGCGCAGTTTTTTCTCCTCTGACTCGAACATGACGTCGGCGATGACGATTCTCCCCTCGGGCCTTAGAACGCGGAGCATCTCCCTCAGAGCGGCTTCCTTCTCTTCATCCGGCACGTGGTGGAAAGCGTAGGTGCTTATCACTGCATCGGCGGTCTCATCTGGCAGAGGTAGCTTAAGGAAGTGCCCATCGAGCGGCTCGAAGTTGTGTTTTTCTCTGAACCTCACCCGCATCCCGCGGGAAGGCTCAACTCCTATGTACCGCTCGCATCTGAGGAAGCGCAGGATGTTGCCCGTTCCGCAGCCAATGTCCACTACTGTGCCAGTAGCTTTTTCGGCCACGAGCTTTAGAACCCTCTCATAATCGGCGTGGATCCAATCCTCCCTGCCAACGTCTTCATCGTAGTTTCTGGCCCAAGAATCAAAGTCCCACTTCACGCGCTCCACCAGTTATATGCAGGGAAGTTCACTTATTAACCTTGTGATGGTTGACTTTTCACTTTAGCGTTCGCTAGAAGTGTTGTTTAAACCAGAAGACCCAATCCCTGAAATGATCAAGCAAAAAGTCCCCTTTTCCAGGCTAAGATGCTTGCCGGGTTACAAATAGGAGCCTCAGGCTTCAGGTATTGACGTTTTTTGACCTCATCATGCGATCCGAATACTTGACTGAAGATGGTCTCAGATGGCCTAAGCTCACTTTCGTTAGAGCTCTGGTGGAGGTCTTAATATTTGTCAGTGGTGAGACACTGATCTAAAGAACCCTAGTTCCCATTAGATCGTTAGGGTTATAAGCACTTAAGTTTTTTGGTTGATTGGTGGTTGTATTGAGTTTTCAGAGGGAAATCCTGATCATAAA
>NZ_JASKLM010000063.1:0-8842 GCF_030153625.1 Pyrococcus sp.
TATAATTTTGTTAGGTTTCATTCTCGGTTTGGTTGTCCGCCTGGTGATGTGACTGAGTGGCTTCAAGAGGTGATGCCCCAGTTATCCTGACAGTATCCCCTCTCACTTACGAAAACTTTAAAAGATAATAAATTTGGTATCCGCTTAATGAGAGAATATAGGAGGGAGGAGAATGAGCTGGATAACTCCTAAAAAGGCCATAATGCTTGCAGCGGCAGCTGAAGGAGGGACAAAGCTTAATGCCTTTGATAATGCTCTGTTAAAGATGGGAATTGGAAATGTAAACCTTATAAAGCTCAGCAGTGTTATACCGGCCCACATAGAGTGGCTAGATGAGTTGCCAAAGAACATTCCTATAGGAATATTGCTCCCAACAGTCTATGCTCATATAGAGAGCGATGAACCTGGTTCAACAATAAGTGCAGCTTTGGGTGTTGGAATCAGTGAAGGAAATGAAGGTGGACTAATCTATGAATACTCTGGATACTGCAAGAAGGAAGAGGCTGAAGAAATGGTCAAGAAGATGGTGGAGGAGGGCTTTAGGATTAGAGGATGGAAACTCAAAGAGATAAAGGTAGTTTCTGCTGAGATAACAGTTAAGGACAAGCCAGCAGCTGCGGTTGCTGCAGTTGTCATGTTTCCATACTAGCAAGGATTTTTCTTACCTCCTCTATTACCTCATTATTGCACTCCCAACACATAATTTCAAAGCTGGGAACTCTTACACTAATCCTCACTTTTCTCTTTCTTGCTATTTTGCTCACTTCATAATTTACCTTGAATGCTAAATCCATGAGCTCTGGAGTTATCCTTTCATCCTCATCAATGTATTGGAGAGGACACCCTTCTCGCCACTGCCTTCTTCTTCCATGTTCATACATTCTGTAGGGTTTTATCTTAGCTTCATCTGCAAGTTTCTGAATAAAATCAGCCTTATACTTTATTAACGGTCTGAATATAGGTATTCCAATTTTTGGAATTTCGCAGAGTCTTATATCTCCTGAACACTGGTCTAAAAGAGTTCCAATTATTTTATCATTTGCATTATCTCCCTTTGCTAAGTAGAAGAAGTCGTTGTTGAGTGCAAACCATTTGGCATTTTCTAGCATTACCTTTTTGCAGTGTATGCAGATTGGCCCTTTTCTCCCTACGGCCCTTCTTAATAGGGCATCAGTAATATCTACGAAGTAATGTTCAATATCAAGGGATTTTGTAAATTTCATTCCCCATCTCAAAACTTCTGGCCAGCTCCACTTGTGGAAAAAGGTTAGGGCTGAAACGTTAAACCCAGCCTTTTTTAAGATGTAAAGAGTAACACTTGAGTCTATCCCACCAGAATATAATACAAGCACTTTCTTATTTATAATTCCAGCTTTTTCACCAAATTCTCTCACATCTTTTATTACCTGCTCTATCATGATTTTCGCTATGTTGAGACATAATTAAAGGATTTCGGGGGCCATTTGAACTGTCGGCCCCCTGGGGGTCCCGACGTCATCGCAACCCAAGTACTCGTCGGGCATTATAATCTTTCCATTTGGATTTTATCTCGTTTTCGCTTTAATCAGTATGACTTATCTACCCTGAAGGGCGAGGTTTTTAGAGAAAAATATAACTTGGGCTTTACATTTTGTAGATCTCCGACCTCCCAGGAGTGTAACTAATTTTTACAAATTTCTAGAGCTTCTAGAATTTGACGTGTATTTAAGTGAATGAAAAAAATATGTTCATCATCCAATTTAATTTTAATGAAAGAAAAGAGATCAGAGGTATCTTGGAGGTAGTCCAGCCCACTGCCTGAGCTTCTCGTAGGCTATTATTCTTGGGATATTCTTTGCATCTTTTGGTCCTGGGTTCTTCATGTAGAACGCGTTAACCGGATATACTGTTCCAAACTCTTTTCTGTCAACTGCAATCTTTCCTAATCTAGCCAAATCGACGAGCAATCCTGCCAATGCTGGACTGTCGTTTATTCTTCCTGTAATAACAAGTTCGTCTCTAGCTCCGTTGAAGCTTATGTATTCAATGTGCATTGCAATGAACTTCTTGTCTCCTAGAGGTTCAAGGTAACCAGTTGGCTTGATGAAATGCGGAGCTTCATAGCCCAGAATGTCTTTAACTACACTTGACTTGGTGTATTCCTTGCTCTTATTTCTCTCTTTGTCGGTTAAGGCCAGAAAGTCTGTGTTACCCCCAATGTTAAACTGAGCTATGTCGAGTACATATCTATTTCTCTGGGCTAAATGGCTTAGGATATCAGCAGTTAGTGGCGTGGCTCCAGTAGCTCCGTCGTCACCAAATATTACTAGGTTGCTTTCCTTTGCTAGCTCAATGAATGCTGGGTCATTAGCTATTAAGGTTGGTATTGCGTTTACGAACGCTGCTCCTCCAACTTCCTTTGCATATTGGGCAGCTGCATATGCATAGGCTTGTGTAGCGGTTAGCCTATCCTTGTTGTTCTCTTTTATTGCCTTCTCAAGTTCCTCTAACTTTCCAAACGGTATGAAGGCTTCTGTAGTTGGGACGTTTATAATCACATCCACTTTCTTTTCTTTCCATTCTTCAACGAGTCTCTCTATTGCCTCTTTTAATGTCATTTCATCTTCGAGTCCAGTGGCCTCTATTGGAAGATTCCTTAAGCTCCTGAGGTGGATTCCTTTCCTTACGAATACTTCTTGTAGGCTTTCTGGAATGTGTCCTTTCCAGTATCTTTGGACGATCTCTGACAACGGTAGGCCAATTTTTGTTTTGTCGACATCATAAGAAGCCACTATCTTTATGTCTTCAACCTTTATTGGTAACTCGTTTGCAAGTGGAATGCCATAGTATCCAAGATCTCCCTCCTTAATTCTTTCCAGCCCAACTACAAAAATACTTGCAACATACCCTTGGCCTACAATTGCTACCCTAACCATCATTCCTCACCCTCCTTTTTTGCTAAAATTGTTGTAAATTTCTCATACAAACAACTTATAGATAAAAGCCTAGTAGGAACATAATTGGAGCATCATCTCTTGAAGCAATCCAGTTCCTTTTTAAGTAACTTTGGTTTATAAAATTTTGGTGACTTTAAATAACATCAAACCGCTGACCTTTTAAGTAACTTTTGTGATTATTCTAAGGGTGGGGGTCATGGCAATACCCCTAAAGAGAATTGACAAAATTAGATGGGAAATTCCAAAGTTCGATAAGAGAATGAGAGTTCCTGGTAGAGTCTATGCAGATGATGTATTAATTGAAAAGATGAGGCAAGACAGGACATTGGAGCAGGCCGCAAACGTTGCAATGCTTCCTGGGATATATAAGTACTCAATTGTAATGCCTGATGGTCACCAGGGTTATGGATTCCCAATTGGCGGTGTAGCAGCCTTCGATATTAAAGAGGGAGTAATAAGTCCTGGTGGAATAGGATACGACATTAACTGCCTTGCTCCTGGCTCAAGAGTTCTAACGGAGCATGGTTATTGGGTTAAAGTTGAGGAACTGCCTGAGAAGTTCAAGCTCCAAGGAGTCAAGGTCTACAACCTCGACGAGGGACACAACGACGCCTCGGAGATAGCCTTCGTGGCCGAGAGAGAGGTTGAAGAGAACGAAATGGCCGTGAGGATAACAACCGAGAGCGGGAAGGTCATAGAGGGCAGTGAGGATCATCCAGTTCTGACGCCTCAGGGATACGTTTACCTTGGGAATATCAAGGAAGGTGACCTGGTGATAGTTTACCCCTTCGAGGGCGTGGAATACGAGGAAAGAAAGGGCGTTATTCTCGATGAGAAAGCATTCGAAGGCGAAGATCCCCAGGTTCTGAAGTTCCTCCGCGAGAAAAATCTGATTCCGCTTCGCTGGGATGATCCAAAGATTGGAACGATAGCTAGGATTCTTGGCTTTGCTTTTGGGGATGGACACCTGGGCGAGATGGCCGGGAGGCTGACCCTCTCCTTCTACGGGAAGGAGGAGACGCTTAAGGAACTCAAAAAAGACCTTGAGAGGCTTGGAATAAGCGCGAATCTCTACGTTCGCGAGCGGGACTACAGCATCGAGACCACCAACGGACGCTATAAGGGTAAGAGCGTCTCTGCGGAACTCCGGGTTGTGTCGAGAAGCTTCGCACTACTCCTCGAAAAGCTTGGAATGCCGAGGGGCAAGAAGACTGAAAAAGCCTACCGCGTTCCCAAGTGGATAATGGAGGCCCCCCTCTGGATCAAGAGAAACTTCTTAGCTGGACTCTTCGCAGCTGATGGAAGTATAGTGGAGTTCAAGGGCAACACCCCGCTCCCGATAAACCTCACCCAATCAAAGGATGAGGAACTTTCTGAAAGCCTCATCGAGTTCCTCGGAGACGTTGCAAAGCTCCTGGCGGAGTTCGGCATAAGGACGACCATTTACGAAGTTAAATCAAGGAAAGGGGTAACTTACAGACTCTCGATAGTGGGTGAGGAGAGCATTAAGACCTTTGTTGAGAGAATAAACTACGAGTACGATCTTGAGAAAAAGGTCAAGGGCTTAATTGCGGCCGCCTACCTCAAGCTCAAGGAGCGCGTTAAGGAGGAACGCAGAAAGGCTATAGAGAAGGCAATGGAAGTGTACAAGAGAACTGGGAGCGTGAAGAAGGCTCATGAAGCAGTTAGAGACGTTGTAAACAGGCGCTTCGTTGAGAGGAACATCTACGAAGGTTACAGAGAGCCACGGGTTCCAAAGAACTTCCCGACCTTTGAGGAGTTCGCCAAAGAGAGGGGCTACGAAGGCGGCTTTGTTGCAGAGAGGGTCGTTAAAGTCGAAAGGGTTAAGCCAAGCTACACTAAATTCTACGACGTCGGCGTCTACCACGAGGCCCACAACTTCATAGCCAATGGCCTCGTCGTTCACAACTGTGGCGTCAGGCTTATCAGAACCAACCTCACCGAAAAGGAAGTTAGGCCAAAAATTAAGCAACTCGTTGATACACTCTTCAAGAATGTTCCCTCCGGTGTAGGTAGCCAAGGAAAGGTCAGGCTTCACTGGACTCAGATTGATGATGTCTTGGTTGATGGAGCAAAGTGGGCCGTTGATAATGGCTATGGATGGGAAAAGGACCTTGAGAGGTTAGAAGAAGGAGGTAGAATGGAAGGAGCTAATCCAGATGCAGTAAGTCAGAAGGCTAAGCAGAGAGGAGCTCCTCAGTTGGGATCTTTAGGTTCTGGAAATCACTTCCTCGAAGTTCAAGTTGTAGATAAGATATTTGATGAAGAAATAGCAAAAGCCTATGGATTATTTGAAGGACAAGTTGTTGTGATGGTTCACACTGGATCAAGAGGGTTGGGCCACCAAGTTGCGAGTGATTATCTCAGAATAATGGAGAGGGCTATAAGAAAGTATGGCATACCTTGGCCGGACAGGGAATTGGTTAGCGTCCCATTCCAAAGCGAGGAAGGACAAAAATATTTCTCAGCAATGAAAGCTGCTGCAAACTTTGCTTGGGCTAACAGGCAGATGATTACTCACTGGGTTAGAGAGAGCTTCCAGGAAGTGTTCAGACAAGATCCAGAGGGAGACTTAGGAATGGAAGTTGTGTACGACGTAGCTCACAACATAGGTAAGGTTGAAGAGCATGAGGTAGATGGAAAGAAAGTCAAGGTCATCGTCCACAGGAAAGGTGCTACAAGAGCTTTCCCACCTGGGCATGAGGCTATTCCAAAGATATATAGAGATGTAGGACAACCAGTTCTAATTCCAGGTTCAATGGGAACTGCAAGCTATGTTCTAGCTGGAACTGAGGGAGCTATGGCTGAGACTTTTGGAAGCACGTGCCACGGAGCTGGGAGAGTTCTTAGTAGAGCTGCAGCAACTAGACAATACAGAGGAGATAGAATAAGGGAAGAGTTACTAAGGAGAGGAATTTACGTTAGGGCAGCAAGTATGAGGGTGGTTGCGGAGGAAGCTCCAGGGGCTTACAAGAATGTAGATAATGTAGTTGAGGTTGTAAGTGAAGCCGGAATAGCTAAGCTAGTGGCAAGATTGAAACCAATAGGAGTGGCAAAAGGATGATGTTCTATGACTTTCCCTTTTCTCTATATCCCTTCATTAACACCTGAAAAAAGGATAAAGAGATTTTTGATGGAAATTAGAGAAGATTATGTATCCTTAAGAGGCTTCATTATTCTAAGAAAACCTCCTTGTAATGTTCCATTTAAATACGTTGAGTATATCCTGTCTCCTTTAGCGCCCAGTGAAATTAGCAAGTCTAAGCTTAAAGCCTACGCCGTTGTTAGAATTACAGAAAAGACTAAGATAACGGGAAGACTATATAGTGGGGGTTATGTAAAGGTTGAGGGACGTGTGGAACCGTATCCTTGTGGTAATATGAGGGTTATAATAGCTGACTCAATAGTTACTGAAGATTTCTCAAAATATTGGGCTCTGGAGGAGTACTCTATCTCCCCTAAAGAAATTAGGAGAGTCATTAGCTCAACTCTTTATGCAAGTGCTGAACTCCAAGATTCGTTTTTGTATTCTCTCTTTGGTGCTCCATATATAATGAAAAATCCGCTAAATTGGAGGGAGGGGTATAACTTATTTGTTATGAAAAACAATGAGAGAATTGTAAGGTCCCTCTTTGAGTTTTTTAAGGGGTTCACCGAGTTACTCCCAAGAGAGCTGCGAGTTGAAAGAGAAGACAAATGGATGTTTACAGATGAATTTTTAGATATTGATCTTAAAGTTTTTAATCCAAATAATACTGACATAAGGTACTATGCTCCCAAAAATATTAGAAATGTCCTCCCTAACTGGCTCAAAGGTAAGTTTGAAAGGAAAGAATTTGTCTATTTTATTCCCAGAAAATCGAAACCAGACATAAGGGATTATTATGCAAAGTACTCAGAAACTCCTTTTATTTTATACGAACCAATAGAATTTGAGTTCTCTGAACTAAGAGACTATCTTCCGAACATTCTTGCAACAGTGTTTTGGAGGAGGACTACCCTTCCAACGTTGAATCCCTTCTCGGAGGAAATTAAAATATTTAGGGAGCTTTTTGAATACTGGCTTTGGAAAAATAGGAATGAATACGGGGAAATTATAGATGCTCTTCTTGTTAAAGATAGTCTCTTCAACCTAAACAGGAGGTACTTGTTATCTTTAAATGTGCTTGGTTCTATATCGAGATTAATTGGAAAGATAGAAAAGAGGCATATGAACTTAGTTCTTAACATAGAGCAGGAAATCTTAGATACTTGGATTAATGAAGTTCCAAAAGATGAAATAATGACTCTTCTAGATGAATACAAGAAAACATATTTAGGAGAGGATAGGGTGTTACCAAAAGCTCTCCAAGTTATACTTGACCTATCTTCCACTTCCGTTGATGGGTTAATTAGTAGGGAGGAGATAATGAAAACTCTCTTAAGGTTGGGTTTCACGGAAACCAAAGCTAAGGAGAGCATAGAAAAACTAGTTGCTAATGGCTATATATATGAGCCGGTTTCTGGGTTTTACAAGGTGGTGAAGAGTGGCTAAATACAATGAGAAAAAAGAAAAAAGGAAAATTGCCAAAGAAAGAATTAATATATTATTTAGCTTAGCTGAGAGAGTTTTTCCTTACTCTCCTGAATTAGCAAAGAGATATGTTGAGTTGGCCCTACTAGTTCAACAAAAAGCTACGGTTAGAATTCCTAGGAAGTGGAAAAGAAGGTACTGCAAAAAGTGCCATGCATTCCTTGTTCCAGGAGTTAATGCCAGAGTTAGGCTTAGGCAAAAAAGAATGCCTCATGTAGTTGTTAAATGCTTAGAATGTGGTCATATCATGAGATATCCCTATATAAAGGAAATAAAAAAGAGAAGAAGAAAAAATATAGAATAAAAAAGGGTCGAAATTCTTAAATACGGCCTATAAATTATAGTAAATAATGGTGAGAAAAATGGTGGTGAGATTAGGATATCAAGATGCCATTGTTATTATAGATGGGGAAAAGGTATATGCCTTCGATGGACGACTATTAGAGGCTTCATTAGAAGAAGTCCTAAAGTATGTTGAATATGGAGAAGGTGTTATACCCGAGCCCTTGAAGAAATTTGCCAAAGATATTAGGGATGCGCTCTACTCAATACAAGCTCCTATTAATAAAGAATATAAAACAAAAGTTGAGGTTCAAACCTATTGAAGCCCCTTTATTTCCTCTTCTAGAGACTTCTCTAGTTGTCTCTCCCATTCAGTGACGTCAAACTCTTCGAGTTCTGATTCTAAGTCTTCTTTGAGGTGAAGAACACGCCTCTTAAGTTGGCTCTTTGTTTCCTCGTCATACACTATATAGTAGGGGGTTCTCCTTGCTGAAACGTACAGCATTATGAACACTATATTCAGAACTAATGAGACTAGAACTATAATCCACAGAGGATTCATCATCTCTTCCCTCCTCCAAACAATGCTTTAAAGATTCTCTTAACTGGACTCTCTGGTTCAGGAGGTGTCCACTTAATCCCCGCGAGCTTTGCGGCTATCTGCTTATACGCTATTGCAGCGGGACTTGTGGGATTCTTTATTACAAGTGGTACTCCATAAGCTGATGCTCTTTTTACTTCGGGGTCCTCTGGCACAATGCCTATTACTGGCACTTCTAGGATTGCTTCTATCTCTTCTCTTGATAGCTCAGTTTTTTCGTTAGTGACCCTATTTAGGATTACTCCAAGGGGAAGTGTTCCAAGTTTTTCTGCTACTAGCTTTGTCTTTAGGGAATCAGTTATTGCCGATATCTCAGGGTTTGTTACGACTATAAGATACTGTCAGGATAACTGGGGCATCACCTCTTGAAGCCACTCAGTCACATCACCAGGCGGACAACCAAACCGAGAATGAAACCTAACAAAATTA